>JBGTAJ010000109.1:0-2523 GCA_041749915.1 Flavobacteriales bacterium | reverse complement strand
GTCCTGCTCTGCAACTCCGAGACGAACAAGCTGCGCGGCCTTTACTCCCTGGAGGCCGAAGGTGATGCCGCCTACAGCGACGAACAGGCCGCCTTCAGCCTGGCCGACCTGCAGCACATGCGCGATGACGGCGTGGTCTTCTCTGTGAAGCGGGAGTGAGCGGAGATCTCATTCGAAAAGAGTCCATGACCCACGGCACCACTGTGGTGTTTGCCATTTGCGCAAGAAGAGGCCGCATAGCAGGAGTACGCCGCTGAACAACCCGGAGAAACAGGTCTCGAAGCCCCCACCCTTCAAGGCCGGGTAGGCGCCGAAGGGACCAATGAGAGGCCACCGCCCCCTACTGCACCACCAACGTTTCCCTGAGCACCGCGTCGTCCGTGCGCAGCTGCACGAGGTACGCGCCAGCGGGGAGGTCCAGTTCCACCAGATGTGACCACCCTGCACCAACGGTCCGCTCATGCACCAAGCGGCCCTGGCTGCAGTAGACGTGAAGCGCCTGCACCGGCAGGGCCTCATCCCAGCGGATGGTGAAACGGCCGTCGGACGGGTTCGGGTATAACCCCAGCGACCTGGCCTCACGCTCGCGCACCGAGGTCGTCACCGTGGTGTTCCAATACACGTTCGTGTTCGCTACGAAGCCTTGGATCACGAGGTCCACGAGGCCATCCCCGTTGAAGTCGTCCGCCGCACAGGTCGCTATGTATTCGCCACCCACGGTATCCGTGGGGATGAAGGCGTTGTCGCCGAGGTTCTCGTACACGATGTTGTAGATGTTGGGCAGCCCGCCCATCTGGGAGCCGAGGATCACCATGTCCTGGTCGCCGTCGTTGTCCAGGTCCGCGATCACGTTGGTGCCCCCGAAGGTCTGCTGCAGGCCCGCCGTGCCCAGTTCGGTGAAGAGGCCGGCGCCATCGTTCAGGTACAGGATGGTGCGCACTGCGAACGGATCGGTGGTGCCGGACATCAGGATGTCCAGGTCACCGTCGCCATCGGTATCGGCCACATCCACATCGCTGGCGTTCAGGGGAACAAAGGTGTTGGCGCCGTCGGGAGTGAAATCGCCCGCACCATCATTGAGGTACAGCATGGTCGAGGCGTCGCCGTTCTGTTGGCTGCCGGCGATCAGCGCGTCCAGATCACCATCCCCCTCCGCATCGAGGAACGCCACGGCCCCGAACTCCACCGGCGTGAACACGGTGCTGTTGGCCGCAGTGAAATTGCCGTTGCCAGCGTTCAGGAAGAGGTCGGCCACGAGGGTGTTGTTCTCGTCCTTTACGGCGAGCAGCAGGTCCGGATCATCATCTCCGTCCACATCGCCGATGGCCACGCCGGTGCCTTGGAATTGCGGAAGCGCGGGGTTCGGCAGCAGCGTGAAGGCCCCCTGCCCGTCGTTCAGGTAGGTGTGCGCAAATTCCGCCACGTTGAAGCCATTGCCCGAAAAGAACAGGTCCAGGTCACCATCGCCATCCAGGTCCACGAAGCGGGTCACGCTGGCAGATGCCTCCGGGAAGGGTGTGGCCACCTCCGTGAAGCCTCCGAAGCCGTCGTTCAGGTACAGCGCGGTCTCCCGGCCCGGTGTCTGGCCCACCATCAGCAGGTCATTGTCACCATCCCCATCGATGTCGCCACTGGCCGATGAGCCGCCGTAGACCTCCACCAGCGAAGGCTGCGGGGTGGCCAGGGTGAAGGTGATGTTCTGCGCACGTGTGACCGGAGCGGCGGCAAGCAGGAAAAGGACGGGTAGCGAACGCTTCATGAAAGGCAGTAAGGGAGATGGTGGGGATAACGATGCTGGGTGACCCACGCAACGCATTCGGCCGCTGCGCAAGTATGCAGGTGACGCCTGTAACGCCGACCAAGATGCCCGACGGAACGATCTCAGGGGGTGAATGTTCTGCCTGAATATTGGAATGCCGTGCCGCCAGTGCTCCCACATCCGCCGCGTCTCCTGGGATACGATGGGACCTCGCGGCCACACGCATACAGCAGTGTGCAAAGGGCGCAGAGCCAGCGGTTGTGTTGAAGCCAACGAACTAGGCCGCCCTGCCCGCTCAGCAGCCCACCGTGCCGAAGGAGAACACGAATTCCTGCTCCACCGGCTCGCCCGTAGCATTGCTGGCGGCGCTCCAGGTCCCGGGCAGGGTGTTCAGCAGTTCCAGCACCCGGGCGTCCAGCGCGGGGTAGCCGGAGCTCTCCGACAAGCGGACATCCGAGACCGTGCCTGCCTTATCCACCGTGAGATGGACCTTTCCCGAGCGCAGGGTCTTGGCATCCACGCGGTACGCGAAGCCCGAAGTGCCGTTCTGCACGTGGGCGATCATCGCCTCCCTACCCAAGCTGTTGGCAGCCTCCCGCTCAGGCACGATCGTCACGTGCGGGGTGAAGTAGTCGGTACTGGTAGTTCCTGCTCCACCGAGATTCGCCCTGGCCCTGACCTGGATCATGAAGTTGTCCGAATAGTCCAAGGACCACAGGAACTTCAGTTGTTCCGCATTCAACACCGTATCGGTGCCCGGAACG
>JBGTAJ010000108.1:0-3669 GCA_041749915.1 Flavobacteriales bacterium | reverse complement strand
TAGCGGGCGAAGACGCAGTTGGCCAAGGTGCCCAGCGTACGCTCCTTCGCCTCGATCGCCTCATCATTGAGGTTGCGGGCGATGAAGGTGGCGTTGTAGATGGTGGGGTTGGAAGAGAGTCCACCGTTGGTGATGTTGGTGGCGTTGTCATCACCGTCAGCCTCGAAGCCGTTGTCGCCCTGGTTATTGGCTCCACCGCTGTTATCGGGTCCCTGCAGACCGTAGAAGAACTGGATCTTGCCGTTCCAGCCCTGGTCGTAGTCGATGTAGTCGTCATCGCAATGCATGCCCACGAGGTACTTGGCATTGACCGTGCCGCCGAAGAACTCGAACGCATCGTCGAGGTTGGAGATCACTTCCACGTGCTCAATGGTGGTACCGCTGCCCACACCACCGAGGGTGAGGCCATTGATCTCGTTGTTGGCGCCGATCACCTGTCCACCATGACGGAGGGACACGTAACGGATCACACCGGAATTGTCCGTGTTGATCTCTGCACCGACAGCTGCACCGTAGAGGTGACGGGCATCGCCAGAGGCGAGACCTTCGATGGTACCCACACCGTTCGTGGCGGTGGCGGTGGCATCACCGTCGGTCGTGCGCTTGTTGGTGTAAGCATTGCCCAGTACGATCAGGCTTCCCCACTGACCGCGGTTGGTCACTGCGTAGGATCCGTCCAAGGGATCGGCGTTGGCGGTCATGATGATGGGGCAGCTCTCGCTGCCGTTGGCCCAGATCTGGCCATTGCGGGCCACGATGATGGCGTGAGCGGCACCGGGGTTGGACAGGGCCTTCACCACCGTTCCGGGCTCGATGAAGAGGTCCTGTCCGGCGTTCACGTACATCCGTGCGTTCAGGATGTAGAGGTTGTTGCAGGTCAGTGTGGTGGTGGGGTTCAGGAGGTTTCCGTTCCCATCGATCAGGGTGGAAACGTTCACAGGGGTACGGGCAGCCACATCGGGACAGCCGCATGCAGATCCGATGGACTGGGCATGCCCAGCACCGGCGCCGACAGTGGCAAGGCCCACTGCCAAACTCAATTTCTTCAGGGTCTTCATCGTTCAGAACTTAGGGTTAGGGATGTTGTTCCGCTCAGTGTTTTAGAGCGTGACAAAGCTGACCGAACGAGGCTCAAAAGCGGGTTAGAGAAAGGCTATGCTTTGCTTATCGTTCCAGCACTATCACCTTACCGATCTAACGATCCACGTTAAGGCATGATGATCGGGTAAGGCTGGGATCGATCCATGGAAACATCCCGTTAACGTGCCTCAGGGGGTCAGGCGGTTACACGGTCGCCGGCCGGACCAGCCTTCAGAACGACACCGAACGACGAAGGGAGGTCAGCAGCACTTCAGCGGGTGCCGCATCAGTATGGACCACGCGGATGAAACTGCCATCGGGGGCACCGAGCTGCAGGTTCAATTGGTAGCTGAGCATACCGGTGGTGCTGAGCTGGGCGATGAGCACCATGTTCTCTACCGTGGCACCACGGGTGCCCCCGAGCACGGCCCAAGCGCCGTCCATGGTGTGCAGCACCTGCCCGGGAATAGTGCCCAGGTACCCCGGGTCCATGCGGAAATTCACCACTTGCTGTACACTGTCCACCGCCATCAGTCCATCACGTTTGCAGAGGCTCATGGAGCGCTCACGTGCCTTCGTGTAAGGCGGGCACTTCAGCACCGACCCGTCCGTGTCCAGGTGTTTCGGAACAGCAACGTGGCCCTTGCTAGCGGCACCCACCGTGAGCCAGGAATCGAGCGCGGCCGTGCCATCGTTCAGAACAACAGGCGACAACTGGTCCGCAAAGCGGACGCTGTGCGCGGGATCGTTGTAAAAGGTGGTGGTGGTGCCGATCTCCAGCTGTTGGCGCTCGTTGCCGTACACCATCTGCATGGTATACCCGGGCTGCAGATCAACATAGATCCGGTAGGTCCTGAGGGTATCCTTGCCCGTGAGCTGGGTGTGGTAAAGCTCCACCCAGACACTGTCGAGACCTTCCACCTGTGCACGAACGGGCGACGCACCGAAGAGGACCGCGCACAGCAGCAGAGGGAACAGCCGGATACGCATCGCCCGGGAACCTGCCGAACTACAGGCGAATGATCCGTTCGGTGTGCATCTGCCCACCACGGCCGATCTGCAACAAGTAGATGCCGCGTGCCAATGGACCAAGGTCCAGCACAGTGCTCCAGCTGCCGGAGCGCGTGCCGAGATCACTGTTCATCACCTCATTTCCGAGCAGGTCAGTGATGCGCATGCTGATCGCCTGACCTTGAGCGTCCTCCAGCGCGATCGTGACCAGGCCGTTGGTGGGGTTCGGATGGATGCGCACTCCGCTTGCCAGTTCGTACTCATCGATGCCCACGATACCATCACACAGGCAACCGGGCTGCCAGGTGTCGTTGGCGGTATCGGGGTTGCCATCGTCGCAGGGCTGACCGGGCAGTGCATCGCCTCCGTAAACACCGAGGCAATCCTGACCGAGACATGCACAATCCACGGAGTACGCATCGTTGGTGGTATCGGCGTTGCCGTCGTCGCAGGGGCTACCCGGCTGTGCCGGTCCACCGGATACACCGTTGCAATCCACCAGTGGTGCCTCGGAGTTGAAGCAGAGCGTGGGGTGCGTGAACTTGTTGTCGCCGGAGAACGCCGTACCCGCCGTGTCCGAGGGCAGCAGTTCGGCATAGAAGCTCATGATCTCGTGGCAGCCCGGTGCGTTGCACACCAAACTATCCGGGATCCGCACTTCAAGATTGAAGCAGAGGTCCAGAACACCATCCGTGGTGAACTGTCCGATGAGGATCCGGTTGGCGGTATCAGGGCTGGTGAAATCGCCGAGCACCGCCCATGCGAAGTTGGAGCTGGTATAGCTGCTCTCTCCACCGGCTTCGAACATGGTGGGCGGCGTGCCCACGAACACCGTGCCTGGGGCAGCCGTACCCGTGTTCCAGAGACCATCAGCCGTGGTGAGGGGAATGCCCGCCTCAGGGGCTTCGTTCACCAGCAGCGGCGAACCGGTGCTGCCACCATCGTTGTTGGGACCACCTACGATGGAACCATCAGGGTCAAGGCTCTTCAGTATACCCCAATGGGCATCGGACGCCGCGCCCATGCTCAGCCATGAGTCGATGGCGACCGTGTTCTTATTGAGGTGGATATCATTGATGTCCTCGGCCCAGGCAGCACCGCGGTCATCGTTGTTGAAAAGCGACGTGCTGGTGCTCATCGTGAAGGGATGGTTCGGGAAGCCGCCCACGGTGAGCAAGCGGTATCCCGGCTTCAGGTCCACGAACACCCTGAAGGTGCGCGAACCCGCGGGCACACTTTCGCCACCGTCCGTATCCGCCGCATCATTGGCATCGCTCACGTAGTAGGGTTCCACGATCAGGCGCTGAAATCCGGAAGGGTCCGGGGGGGCGTATTGAGCGAGGACCGGGCCGGAAATAGCGGCGAATGCAAGGAGAGCGAGGGTACGTGTCATGGCGCAGGATGAATGGCCGCAAAACTACCGGCAGCCCTCAGGGCGGTCGTTTGCGGCAGGTGAACGTTGTGTTACCCCGTCGTTACCGGGCATTATGCAGGCGTTAAACATCAGGCCTTCACCAGGCGGGCCCAGGTGCGGCCGGCCGCGGTCCTGAGCATAAGCAGGTAGGTGCCTTGGGGTAG
>JBGTAJ010000107.1:0-14248 GCA_041749915.1 Flavobacteriales bacterium | reverse complement strand
CGCCCGCACGATCGCCATTTCCGGAGGTAATGTGAACACCACCCTTGACCTCAACGGCGAGCTCGCCGCAGGCATGTACCTGGTGAACATCACCGCTGGTGACAAGACCTACACCGAGCGTCTGGTGATCCAGCCGTAAGGACACACTGAACCAAAGGGGAACGCCCCGCGTCCGCCGTACGGTGGATGCGGGGCGTTCTGCGTTCCGCCATCGGCCTCCCCATATCAGAAAGTAGCGAGGTCCAACATCCGGAACACGCTCATCACATGAAGCCGGGTTCAACAAGGTTCCTGATGTATTGCTGGATCCTTGGCCATGATGATGGGTACGGCTCATCAGGCCATGTGATGAAGCTTGACCTTCTTTCGAAAACGTCGAAGCGTTGAGTACCACGTGCTTCAAATGTGGTTCAAGACCGGTCATGTTACAGGGCACCTGGTCGCCTCGCAGGTGCTTCACTGATCAGAAGTGACGGGTAGTGAAACAAAAAAGCCCCCGTCCACAAGGACGAGGGCTTTTTGAAATTCGGTGCGATCAGTGTTGGACCACCACTGAGCGGTTCAACAAAGGTTCACCAGCGGAATTGTAAAGCGACATGTGATAAGTGCCGTCCGGAAGCGACCTGACGTCCACATCCAAAGCAACCTCGCGCTGAGCAACGGCATGGTCCAATACAACGCGTCCTGTGGCGTCCGTCATGCGCACTCCGGTCACGTTCAGCAGTTCGCCGCGCACAGAAATGGACGTGTTCGCCGGTACGGGCATCACCTGGATGTTCGACCCTTCCAATGCACTTAGCGAGGTGCTGATGTAGTCCACAGCACCTGATGCCAGCAGGCAACCGGTCCCCAGGTTCGCCACCACGTAATATGAACCGTTCTGGACAGGCACGTAGGTCTGATCAACGGCGCCAGGAATGAGCTGTCCGTTCAGATACCACTGATAGCTGTTCGCATCGCTCGCCACCAGGGCACCGTTCTCTTCCATGATCGTCGGCTGGGCCTGATCACAGACATCCACGATGCGGTACAGAATGCCGTTGCTGGCATTACCCGCATACATTTCCAAACTGGAGTCCTCGCCGATGCAGGTGAAGCCGAACTGGCTGGTACTGCGGACCTGAAGGGCCGTCCATCCACCAGCGCCATTGGGTCGAAGCGTGTAGAACTGCCCACCGCAGTAGTCCGTGTAGATGTATGCCCCTTCCAGACGGTAGAACTGCTCTCCCCTGTAGACCCTTCCTCCGATGACCGAACACCAGCTCTGGGTGTTTTGGTTGATGGAGATCGCGGGAGCCACGTATTGGGAGGCCGGAAGGCAGCCGGTCTGGCTCACACCCGGAGTGGCTACAGAGCCTTCCCGACAGCGCCATCCGAAATTGGGCCCCGAATTGTCCCCAGCGGGCCAGAAATCAACTTCCTCATAGGCGTTCTGCCCAACGTCACCGATCCAAATATCACCGGTGAGCGCATCGAATCCGAAGCGCCATGGATTGCGCAATCCCATCGCCCAGATCTCGGGCAGCGCCGTGGAAACGCCAATGAACGGGTTGTCCGTGGGGACCGTGTATCCTGTCTCACCACTGACGTCGATGCGCAGAATATCCCCAAGGGGATCGGTGAGGTCCTGTGCATTGCCTTCAGGGTCATTACCGCTTCCTCCATCGCCAAGGCCGATGTACAACATGCCATCGGGACCGAAGTCCAGGTCACCACCGTTGTGGTTGGTGAAGGGCTGAGGCCAGGTATAGAGGATCTCCTCACTGTCCGGGTCCGCGATGTTCGCATCGGCGGTTACCGTAAAACGTGAAACCCGGGACGTACCCGCTCCCGTGCCCGCTGTGTAGCAGACGTAGAATCGACCATTCTCTGCATAGGCTGGATCGAAGGCCAGACCGAGAAGCCCCTGTTCGTTGCCGGCATCGTTCACCCGCGCCTGGATATTGAGGAACGGTGTGGGGAGAACACTACCATTGGGCTGCACGATCCGGACCACTCCTGACTGCAACACCACGAACAGGCGCTCATCACCAGCGTGTACGATGTCCACCATTCCGCCAAGACCGGTGGCAAAGGACTCCAATTGAACGGCCACCGGGCTCTGGGCCCATGAAAGCCCTGTCGCCAAGGCAAAAGGAAGAAGAAATGTTCGTCGAAGCATAGTGCGTGCAGGTTTGTGCCAAATCTAGGAACCACCATGGCCGGGGCAAGGTTCGTTCGACCAACGGCTACATTTGCGGCCCTTACCCTCCGTGCCGGCCGATCGTTGCCGCCTTGGGTCAAGACCGCTCATGTCCATTCACCTCGAGATCGAACGCCGGCGCACCTTCGCCATCATCAGCCACCCCGATGCGGGAAAGACCACGCTGACGGAGAAATTCCTGCTGTACGGAGGTGCGATCCAAACGGCAGGCGCGGTGAAGAGCAACAAGATCCGCCGAGGCGCCACCAGCGATTTCATGGAGATCGAACGCCAGCGGGGCATCTCGGTCACCACCTCGGTCATGACCTTCGAGTACGGTGGCAAGCTCATCAACCTGCTGGACACGCCGGGTCACCGGGATTTCGCCGAGGATACCTACCGGACGCTCACGGCAGTGGACAGTGTGGTGCTGGTGATCGACTGCGTGAAGGGTGTGGAGGCGCAGACCGAACGGCTCATGGAGGTGTGCCGGATGCGGGACACCCCGGTGATCGTGTTCATCAACAAGCTCGATCTCGAAGGCCGTGACCCCTTCGACCTGTTGGACGAACTGGAGGAAAAGCTTTCGATCAAGGTGCGGCCCATGAGCTGGCCCATCGGCATCGGGGCCACCTTTCAAGGGGTCTACGACATGTTCAGCAAGGGACTGCGCCTGTTCGACCCCGGAAAGACCAAGGTGGAGCTTTCTAGCCTGCGCATTGAGGACATTCACGACGCCCGGATCCAGGACGAACTTGGGGAGGACGCCGCAGCGAAGCTCAGGGAGGACATTGACCTGATCGAAGGGGTGTATGACCCGCTGAGCACCGAGGACTATCGGGCAGGGCGCATCGCTCCGGTCTTCTTCGGGAGCGCGTTCAACAACTTCGGGGTGAAGGAGGTGCTCGATGCCTTCACGGCCATCGCTCCGCCGCCGGGTCCCCGCCCCACCGATCAAGGGGACGTTCTGCCCACGGACCCCAAATTCAGCGGCTTCGTTTTCAAGATCCACGCCAACCTGGACCCGAACCACCGGGACAGGATCGCCTTCCTGCGGGTCTGCTCGGGACGCTTCGCCCGCAACACCTATTACCACCACGTCAGGCTGAACAAGGAATTGCGCTTTTCCACGCCCACATCCTTCCTCGCTGCCGCAAAGAGCATCGTGGAGGAGGCCTGGCCCGGGGATGTGATCGGCCTGTTCGATACCGGAAGCTTCAAGATCGGTGACACCCTGACCGAAGGTGCCAACTTCAACTTCCGCGGGATCCCCGCTTTCTCTCCTGAATTGTTCCGCGAGCTGGTGAACATGGATCCCATGAAGACCAAACAGCTGGACAAAGGGATCCGACAGCTCACGGACGAAGGGGTGGCCCAGCTCTACACCCAGCAGCCCGGGAACAAGAAGATCGTGGGCTGCGTGGGCGAACTTCAGTTCGAGGTGATCTCCTACCGCTTGGAGCATGAATACGGTGCGAAGTGCGCTTTCCAAGGCATCCCAGCCTACAAAGCCTGCTGGATGACCAGCACCGACCAGGCCGAACTGGACCGTTTCATCCGTACCAAGGCACAGCAGATCGTTCACGACAAGGATGACAACCCCGTGTTCATGGCCCCCAGCGCCTACATGCTGGACCTGGAACGCCGGAACAACCCGTCCATCGAGTTCCACACCACGAGCGAGTTCAAGACCGCGGTGTACTGAGCGCACGCTACCAGCCCCGGTCCAGGCAACACGGCAGGTACGGTCCTGCGTCATGGTTCGGAACGGATCTTGCCAAGGGCACACCGATCATGCATCTACTTTTGCACCCATGTTCGACCGCATTACGCTGACCCTACTGACCCTAGTGCTGGCCCACTGGGCCGCAACCGCGCAAAGCACACCTGCGGAGGCTCCCAAGCGCACCATCGAGGTGACGATCAACGGTTGCGCCAAGGATACGATCTACCTGGCGAATTACTACGGCAACAAGTTGTTCTACGCCGATACGACCGTGGCCGACGCCAAGGGCCGGGCGGTGTTCAAGAGCGCGAGGGGCTACAAGGCCGGCGTGTATGCCGTGGTGGTGCCCGGTCCCAAGCTCTTCGAGGTCATCGTGAACGAACCCTCGATCGTTCTGGCGACCGATAAGTCAGACCTGCTGGGCAAACTGGAGGTGAAGTCATCCAAGGAGAACGAAGTATTCCTCGGTTACATCCGATTCCTGAACGAGCGCAAAGTGGAAGGCGACGCGCTCCGAAGCCAGTTGGACCTGAACAAGGACCCCATTGCCAAGGCAGGCATCCGCTCTCAGATGGAGGACCTGGATGCCCGCGTGAAACAGTACCAGCGTGACCTGGTCGCAAACAATCCCGGTCTGTTGGCAGGTGCCCTAGTACGCATGAGCATGCCCGTCGAACTTCCCGAACCCCGGAAGGCTGATGGCTCGCTGGACAGCGCCGCAGCCTATTACCAGTACCGCGATCATTTCTGGGATCATTTCGACCTGACCGATGATCGTCTGGTGCGCGTGCCCGTGTTCGGGAACAAGTTCGAGGAGTGGATCGGCAAGCTGGTGCCCCAGGTGCCGGACACCATCAACCGCCTGGTGGATCAATTGGTGGAGCGCACGGGAACAAGTCATGAAATGTTCCGGTACGTCGTGCATTCCGTGACCCACAAGTACGAGACGAGCGACATCATGGGCATGGACGGCGTGTTCGTTCACATGGCACTGACCTACTACTGCCCCAAGGGCGGGCAACCCGGCCGTGCGGATTGGATGGACGCCGAAAAGCTGGAGAAGCTCTGTGAGCGGGCGCGGAAGATGTCACCGCTGGTGTTGGGCCGCAAAGCGCCCTTCCTCAGCTTGACGGATTCGACCGAGGAGCGTTGGATCAATTTCCATGACCTTCCCCAGGAGTATGTGGTGATCATTTTCTGGGACCCCCATTGTGGCCACTGCAAGGAGGAACTCCCTGAGATCCACAAAGTGTACAAGGAACAGCTGCAGGCCTTGGGCGTGGAGGTCTTTGCCGTGGCCAAGGCCGTGGATGAGACCCTGATGCGGGATTGGAAGAAGTTCATCCGGGAGAAGAACCTGGATTGGGTGAACGTCGGACTGACAAAGACCATTTTCGAAGAGGCCAAGAAGGATCCGCGGAAGTACATCCCCAAGTACACCACCCTGGAAAGCTTGAACTACTCGGATACGTGGGATGTGTTCAGTACCCCCAAACTGTTCGTGGTGGACGGCGAGCGGCGTTTTGTGGCCAAGCAGATCAGTGCGGACCAGATCGCAGACCTGGTGATCAAGCTCCGGGAGCGGAAAGCCAAGCCATGAGGCTTTGCTCAGCCAGCGAAGAGCGATGACAAGTCCATGCACCGCTCACGCTTTCGTGGTGCAGACCTGTCCTGCTTCCCTGGATAAGGTCTGTACCACACAGGTGATCCTGCCTTTCGACGGACATTGATCGGACGGCAGGATTGACAAGGGCTGAACCGTGGGAGGCCAGGTCCGTGGATCGCCAAGACCGACGGTCGCTCCTACCCTTCAGTTTCCTTCTTCCAAATGGGCTCCGTGATGCTCTGCCCGTTCTTGAAGTAGAAGGTGCCCCACTTGGCGATGACCTTGCTGTACTCATCGGCACGGTTGCCGTTCACAACTACACGACGGATGATCACCTTGTTGCCTTCGGTGTAGCTCTCCTCGGTCACTCCCTCCGGATACTCCTGGGCCAGCTTGGATCGAGTGTGTTCGGCAAAGGCACGAGGCTGAACAAGCGGTGTCGCATCCAGCGCCGCCTTGGTACGTTCCCGCTGTTGAGCAGCAGCTTGTACCCGCGCCGCCTCTCGCGCCTGTTCGGCCCGCTTCTCTGATTCCACTGCGCGCTGTTTCTCCAGGAGCAGCTCCTGGCGCTGGTTCTGCATCGCGGCATGCTGATCGGCCTGGGCCAGTACATCATCCCGCGCGGCCACCTGCCTGTTGAGGCCGGCTGTCGCGCGCTGCTGTTCGGTATCACGTACGGCCGCCGTGAACGAATTGACATCCCCGGCTTGTTGGGCGTTCCGATCTGCCATGCTTCGGCTCCTTTCGTCAAGCCGTTCCTGCGTACGTTCGGTATCCTGGAAGTTCCGGTTGCGTTCCTGTGCAGCGCGGGCCATTCGTTGGGCCTCGGTCTCTGCAAGTTCAGCTTTATAGGCCTCCATGTCCTCCGCATTCTTCAATCGGTCGCTTTCGCTGCCCTGGTATAGACCCGCGGCATCCAACTGCAAACGTTCCTTCTCTGTAACGCCTTGCATGCGCCGATCGGCAGCGGAACCCGCATTGGCTTCTTCCTGGGCTTCCAGGTCCGAGCGGAATTTCTTGATCCGCTCGTACTTCTCCGCTTCCTCACGCTCGCGCAAGGCGCGCAGGAACGCCTCGGCTTCCTCCTCCTTACGGATGTCTATGGTACTGCCCGCACGGGGTTGCTCCTGCTGCTGGGCTTCACGCGCCCGTTGTGCCGCCAACTCGGCTTCCGCACGCAGGCGCTCTTCCTCGGCCATCAACTTGTCGATCTGGTCGATCTTGGCCAGCGGATAGGTCTCCGACGGCTTCAGGTCGCTGGCCTCGGCATAGCGGCCACGGGCCCGCAGCCAATCCTTGGCGGCCATCGCCTCATCAGCCTCCAGGATCGCTGAACGATAGCGTTCCTCTATGGCCTTGGAGCCTTCGCGTTCCTGACGTTCCCGCTCATCCGCAAGGCGACGTGCTTCCGCCTCCTCGGCTTCCCGCCGCAGTCGTTCAGCCTCTTCCCGTTCGCGGTTCGAAGCCGCTGCAAGCCGTGCGGCCTCAGCGTCCCGCTCTGCCTTCAGGCGTTGCTCCTCCTCCGCCCGTCGACGCTCTTCAGCCAGTCGCTCTGCCTCGGACATGGCCTGCGCACGACGCGCCAGTTCCGCATCGACGGCTGCAAGGCGGTCCTTGGGGTAGGTCTCCTGTGGCTTCACCCCCAGTGCCGCGGTGTACTGTTCGCGGGCCTTGTCGAACTGGTCCTGCCCAAAGGCAATATCAGCGGCCGCTACATGCTCCCGGTAACGGGCATCGATCTCAGCTTTCGACTGCTGCCGCTGGCGTTCCTCTTCATCCAGACGGGCCTTTTCGGCCGCGGCCAGTTCTGCTGCCAAGCGATCCTCCTCGGCCTTGCGCGCGCGCTCCGCGGCTTCCCGTGCGGCGGCATCCTGATCGGCGGCTGCCTTATCGGCCAGTTCCTTCAATATGCGCTCGATCTCACCCAACCGGTCCTTGGGATGGCTCTCCTCCGGCTTCACGGCCAGTGCTCCCTCATAATCGCTGCGTGCCTTTTCGTATTGCTTCGCGGTGAACGCCTTATCGGCGCTTGCTATCAGATCACCATAACGCTTGCCGCGGTCCTGCTGCTCGCGGAGCAGGCGCTCCTCCTCAGCCTTCGCCTTGGCGGCGGAATCCAACTGTTCCTCGATGGCCGCGATCCGGGCCTTGGGGTGCGCTTCCTCCGGTTTCAGCAGCAAGGCATCCTTGTAGTCGTTCAGTGCGGCGGAGAGCTTACCCCCGTCGAAGGCCTTGTCGGCATTGACGATCAGGGCGGCGTAGCGATCATCCCGTTCCTTCAGTAGTCTTGCTTCCTCAGCCTTGCGGACGTTCTCAGCGATCAGGGCATCCACCTCTGCGATCCGGTCCTTGGGATAACGTTCCTGGGACTTCACACCTGATGCTTCCACGTACTTCGCTTTGGCGGCCTGCAGGTCCTGGCTGTTGAAGGCGGCATCAGCGGCTGCGATGATATCCTGGTAACGCGCATCCAATTCCTGCTGACGCTTCAGTTCGGCCGCTGCCGCGATCCTACGGTCCACTTCCGCGATCCGCTCCTTCGGATAGGTCTCCGTGGGTTTCACCCCTCCCGCTTCGGCATAGCGGGACTTTGCGGCTGTCCAGTCCTCCCTGCCGAACGCGGCATCCGCCTCGGCGATCAAGCCCTGATAGCGCTCATCCAGTTCGCGCTGCTTGCGCTCCGCTTCTGCAGCCTTGGCCTCTTCGTCTTTCTTCTTGACGATCGCAGCCAGTTGGTCCTTGGGGTATTTCTCCGCTGGCTTCAGTCCAGATGCTTCGGTATATCTGGCCGTGGCATCATCCCACTGCGATGCCCGGAACGCCTGGTCGGCCGCCGCTATGCTGGCCTGGTAGCGTTCGTTCAGTTCCTTCGCTAAGCGCTCCTCCTCGGCCTTCTGGGCCAGCTCATCCTTTTTCTTCTGGATCGCCAGCAGCTGGTCCTTGGGGTATTTCTCCTCCGGCTTCAATGCGCTTGCCTCATTGTACTTGGCCACAGCGTCATCGTACCGTGCACCTTGAAAAGCCGCATCACCTGCCGCTACGGCCGCCTGGTACTTCTCCTGCAATTCCTTGGCAAGGCGCTCCTCCTCGGCCTTTCGGGCCTGCTCATCCCGCTTGAGGGCGATGGCGGCAAGCTGGTCCTTCGGGTACTTCTCCTCCGGCTTCAAGCCACCGGCCTCGGTGTATTTCGTGGATGCGATATCCCAATTGGAGGCCTTGAACGCAGCGTCACCCGCCGTGATCGCAGCCTGGTATTTCTCGTTCAATTCCTTGGCCAAGCGCTCCTCCTCAGCCTTCTTCGCGGCATCGGCCTTCTTGGTGGCAATGGCCGCCAACTGGTCCTTGGGGTATTTCTCCTCCGGCTTCAGGCCTCCGGCCTCGGTGTACTTTGCCGAGGCCTGGTCCCAGTTCTCGGCTTTGAACGCAGCATCTGCGGCAACGATGGTGGCCTGGTATTTCTCCTGCAGCTCCTTCGCCTTACGCTCTTCCTCGGCCTTCTTGGCAAGGTCGGCCAGCAGCACATCGATCTCCTTGATGCGCTGTTTGGGGTGCGCCTCCTGCTCTTTCAGGGCGATGGCCGCCTGGTACTTGGTCCGAGCAGGTTCCAGGTCCTTCTTGGAGAACAGGGCATCCGCCTCCTTGATCAACGCAGCGAACTGCTCATCCACCTTTTTGTCCGCCTCCTGCTGCTCCAATCGCATGCGCGCATCGCTCAATTTCGCGGTCGCCACTGGGTCCTTCGGTTTGATCTCCAGGGCAGATGTAAAGCTCTCCACTGCCTTCTTGTGATCACCTGCCGTCATCGCGGCTGTGCCGGCCTCCATCGCCTTGACGTACTCGCCTTCGGCATTGGCCTCCCGCTTTTTCCGGTCGGCGTACTCTTTCAGCAACTTGGCCTGAGCATCCCGCATCCGCGTGGTGTAGTCGATGTCCCATTCGAAATTGCCTGTTGCCTTTTCATACTTCGCCTTGCCGAAGGGTTCCAACAGGATGGAGTAATCCACACCGCTCAGCTCGGCCATCATGGTGAAGTCGATGTTCATCCCGTGACCGCCGGAGCGTTCCTCTTCCGGAACGTTGCGCGTATCGATGGTGATGTTCTTACCTACAAATGCAGGCTTGGCGCACATGATCTTGTAGTCGGCACCATAGTCGAGGTTCACCTCGTACTTACCGCTGGCGTTGGTGCTCACCTCCACCAGCATTGCACCGTTCTTGAAGACCGTGACCACGACGCCATCCAGCTTCTTGGCCGTTGTCATGTCCTTCACGGTCCCATACACCATCACATTGTCCACCTGAGCGAGCATGGGCAAGGCGCAGAAAAGGACGAGTGCGACCAGGCCGGTCCGCAGCATGCTCAGCACATTGAGGCCCAAGAGGATGGGTTGATCGGACGAACGCTTCATTGAACGCCGCAAAATACGACAACTTTGATGCCCGGTCCCCATGGCACTGACCAGGGATCGAACCTGAGCATGTGGAGCATTTGGCAACGGACCGGTTTTCACGCTTCTCCTCATCTGGTGGTGATCGGTGGGGGTATCGTGGGGCTGTTCACTGCCCTCTTCCATAAACGCAGTCATCCGCATCATCATGTGCTGGTGGTCGAACGGGGGCCTTACCCCAGCGGGGCCAGTGTGAAGAACGCCGGTTTTGCCTGCTTCGGAAGCCCCAGCGAACTGCTGAGCGACTTGGACACGGAAGGTGCCGATGCCATGCTGGCCCGCGTGGAGAACCGCTGGAAGGGATTGTTGGAACTGCGTGCTGAACTGGGCGATGGAACGATCGGCTTCGAACCAACTGGCGGGCATGAGGTATACCGGACGCATGACCCGCTGTACACCCGGGTGGCGGAACGGTTCGATGAGCTGAACGCGATGCTCCGCCCCCTTTTCGGGCGGACCGTCTTCCAATGGGACCCTGCAGCCCTGACCCGCAGCGGAATGGCCGGCCTGGGGCACCTGGCCCGCACGGATCTGGAAGGCCCCTTGGACAGTGGGGCGCTCATGCGCTGCCTGCTTGGCAAGGCGGTCGGCGAAGGGGTCCTGTTCCGGTCCGGTGCCGAAGTGACCGGCTTCGAAGAAGGTGCACAGGCCGTGCTGATCCGCTTGGGGAACGGCGATGAACTGTGCGCGTCACAGGTGGTGGTGGCGACCAATGCCTACACCCACGATCTGCTCCCGCACCTGCAGGTGGTCCCCGCACGCGGTCAGGTACTGCTCACCCACCCGATACCGGGCCTCGCCTTGAAGGGGACCTACCACTACGACGAAGGATTCTATTATTTCCGCGATCATGCTGGTGGTGTGCTGCTGGGCGGTGGCCGCAACCTTGACATTCCCGGAGAGACCACGGACCAGGAGGGCATCACGCCGCATATCCAGGATGCCCTGGTGAAGCTGTTGTCGGAGGTCATCCTACCGGGTCAGCCCTTCACGATCGCCCATCGCTGGAGCGGCATCATGGGCATGGGCTCCAGCAAGAGCCCGATCATTGAACGATGCTCTGAACGTGTGGTGGCAGCCGTGAGGCTCGGTGGCATGGGGGTGGCCATCGGCATCAGGGTGGCGCGGGAAGCGGCGGAGCTGGTCAGGTAGTAGCTACCACCGGATCACATTCCCACGACCGCTCAGGGGCCGACCAGCTGAAGTACGGTGCGCAGGGGAACTCCACCACCCTGCGCTTCGAGCACCAGCACATAAAGACCGGGGGCAAGATCGACGTGGACCGGTCTCCCCAACAGCACGCGGAACAGTTGCACAGGTCGCCCATCTGCAGCGAAAAGAGCAGCGTTCATGACCTCTCCGGTGTGCCCGGAATACTCCACGTGAAAGGTCCCGCTGGAAGGATTGGGTATGACCTTCAATGCGGAAGGTGCACCGGGCGTGGCGATACCGGTGCAATCCAAGGCTTGCACGATGACTGAATCGGTGGCGGAACACCCGTCCGCGTTGAACACCGTGAGCTGCAACCAGCGCGCAACAGTGTCGGTCAGCAGTACGGTGGTGCCATTGCCCTCCTCACCGTTCCACCAGCGGTAAGCTGTGAAGACCGGATCGACGCTGACCTGCTGTTCCTCCCCCAGACATACAACGGGTGCGGGATCGGCGGCAATGTCGATCTCCGGCTCAAAGGGCTCCACCCTGCGCACGGTGAGGGTATCCGAGGAACCTGGGCAACCGGTCTCATCGACCACGATGGCGTAGATGTCGAACACCCCCGGATCAGAAGGTGTAAGATCCACGCTCTGGTCCGTCCCTCCAATGTTCCACTGCATCTGCGGGAACTCGGCTTCCAGTTCGAACGACAAGGTCCCCGGGCCGCAAAGGAGCAGACCATCAGGGGCGATGACAGAAGGCGACGGAGGTACACAGAAGCGAGTAAGGAACCCATCATACAGGCCACCCAGTGGCTGGGGGTCCTGAGCGTCGGGAACAGCAATGCCAGTTGCGCTCCGTGTGTTGCCGACCGCCAGAATGTGTCCGGTCCCGGGATCGATCACGATGTCATTGAGGTACTCTGACAGGGGCCCTCCGTAATAGGTCCCCCACTCGAACTGCCCCGAGGCGCTGAAGGCCATCACCAAGGCATCGAATTCACCTGCCGGGACCGGCTGGAACGCATTGGGGAGCGTCACTGCGGTGGTGCTTTGCCCCCAACCGGCCGCCACAAATCCACCATCGGCCCGTTGCTCCAGGGAGGTCAAGTGCTCCAACTGCTCCCCGCCGATGTAGGTGCCCCACAACTGGACGCCTTCCGCCGAAAAGCGGGAAAGGAAGCCGTCATCGATACTGCCGGGAGTTACCTGGCCCGCACCAGGAGTGGCCATGCCGTTGGGGCTTTCGGTCGTTCCGGCGATCACCACGGAACCATCGGCAGAGACCACCAGTCCGAAGGCGATGTCGCTGCCCCCGCCACCGAAATACGTGCTCCAATCCAGCGTGCCGTTGCTGTCGTACTTCGCCAGGAAGGCATCGGACCCACCACCCTGTACTTCCTGGTGGGCGCCCGGTGTGGCGATTCCGAACACGCTCGCGGTGCCGCCGGCCACCAGTACGTTGTCATTGGCATCGACCCCGATCGCCCACCCGCTGTCGAACGTGCCACCGAGATAGGTGCCCCAGACCAAGGCTCCATCAGACGTGAATTTGGCCACGAACACGTTCTCCGTTCCGGGAAGTACGGTCATGTCCGTGGAGATGCCGAATGAACTTTTGGTATGGCCGGTCAACACCAGGTCTCCCTGTGCATCCATCTCCATGGCCGTGAACAGGTCGTGGTCATCGCCCCCATAGTAGGTCGACCACTCAAGGATACCGGCGGCATCGAACTTCAACAACAATGCGTCATCCACACTGGCCAGCTCGGTCTGGTGCGCACCGGGAGTGGCCATCCCCGAACTGAATGAACCACCGGCCATATAGATCGATCCGCTCTGCGGGTCACGTAAAAGTCCATAGCAGCGATCGGCCACCGTACCCCCGAAGTAGGTGCCAAAGAGCTTTTGCCCAGCTCCATCATAGGCCACCAGGAACAGGTTCTGGATGCCGGCCAGGTCCTGTTGAAAGGCTCCGACCGTGGCGATGTTCGCATCACTGTCCGTGTGTCCGGCCACCAGCACCCCCCCATCTGCGCCGATCTCCACCTCCGCGATATCGTCAAAACCACTACCGCCGAGGTAGGTCGACCACAGTCGATAGGGCAATGGGTCGATCACCAGGGAGTGTCCGGCGGGCCAGCTTCCCTTCAACGCAAAAACCACTTCGCCAGTGGAGTGGAGAAGGGTCGGCATCACCTGTACAGGCACACGTGACCCTCCAAGGTGGAAGTAGCTCTCCGGGATGCGCTCCTCGACCGGACCAAAACGGGTCTGAAGGACAATGGATCCTGCTTGATCCAGCTCCAAAGGCCCCTTGCTCCCGGAATAGCGGAACCGGACGCGTTCCAAGGCAGCTTGATCACGACAAAGGATGTCATACTTGAACTCCCCATTCACCGACCGGAAGTGAATATCAACTCCTTCGTAGACGTTGCTGTAGAGCACTTCCTCAGCGGTCTCAGCAACGACCATCCGTTCCGCAGAGGCATAGTGGGCCTCCCGGTAAGTGCCAGGTATGGCTTGTGTGCTTATCTTACCAGCGCTTCCGAGGAAGTCGATATCGATCCGATGAACCTCCACACGATGTCCACCCGCGGGTCCCTGACCACCATCCGGTATGACGGAGCTGAATTGGTAGGAGAAACCCCGATCTCGGAGGATGACCGAGCGGTCCCGGCCTTGATGCATGAACCTGACATCGGCCCTTGCCCCCCCCCTTGCCGTCATGGACCTGGCCAGCATTCTTCACGAAGCCGTCACCTCGTGCCCCTAGTGCGGCCAGGGTGCCAAGGCAGAAAAGAATGGAACGCCAAGCAACGCTCATCGGGGGGCTTTCGTCTCCTACAAAGATATCCTGCTGACATCTTGACCCTCCCGCTCATGTTCACCCCCACAAGTTCTCTCCTGAGGGCCACCATGCGCATCTGCGCCGTTGCGTTCCCGCTGCTGTTCGTACCGAGGACCGTACAGGCCTGCTCCCCTTGGTTACCCTTGGGGTAGTTCGAAGAACCTGTTGAGAAGTCGCAGCGATCAGATCTTGACAAAGCGGTAGGCGATCGATCTCTTTGAGGCATGAGCAAACGCCCTAGCCGAAGCCTGTTCGATGAGCAGGCAAAGCACCAGAAGCTGGAA
>JBGTAJ010000106.1:0-3181 GCA_041749915.1 Flavobacteriales bacterium | reverse complement strand
TGGAATTTTCTCCGAACGGTAGGTACCTGTACTTTGTGAAGTCGCCCGACTACGCGCATCCTTCCGGCGGTGTCGCTTCGAATTTCGGGTTCATTGATATGGATTGGACGTTGCAGGACCTGCCGTTGACCTATCATACTTATCTGGCGATCGGGCCTCCCGGTTCATCGCGAAGGCTGGCCGACACACAGATCGCACTGGGTATTGGTCCCGATGGAGTGGAAGAGTCATTGTATATGGTCGCTCAAGAACCTGATGGAACATATGTACTCGACGCGTTCATCACGCCCGATCTCCCGCTCTTGAACAACTACCAGACGGCGTTGGTGGATCTGAATACGATCAGTGCCTTCCTTGACCCCTCGTCACCTCTCACCGAATATCGGTACATCAACAGGCGGCATACCCGCTCCTCCAGCCTGGGGACCCAACAGTCCACTCCCTGTTGCGAGGATCTCACCCTCGCCAAGGACCGCTCAGGCGACATCACCATTGAGTGCGACCTGAGCTGGGAGCCCGGCGACAACGCATTCTGGGATACCGAGGAGGACATCAATGTGGCCACCGAACTGCGCATCAAGCAAGGTGCCCATGTAATGGCGGAGAACATGACCTTCAAGTTCGGGGAGAACGCCGTCATGGTCATTGAACCCGGAGCGTCCTTTCAGTGCACGAACTGTCATTTCACCAACGCCTGTGAGGATAAGCGCTGGCTCGGCATAGAAGCCCAAGGGACCGATGGCCAGCATCAGTGGGGCAGCCCACGACCCACCTACCAGTCCATGCTCGTGCTGCGTGGTTGTGTGGTGGAGAACGCAGAGATCGGTGTGCTGGCCGGTATGCGGCCCGACCTGAACAATGGCGGTGCCTATGTGTGGTGCATGGGGGCCACCGTGCTGGAAACCGTGGAGGGCCAGGAAGATCCTGTGGAGGTGTGGAAGGAACCCGTGTTCCGGAACTGCCGACAGGGTGTGATGATGCGCCGTCACCAGAACTTCAATACCACCTCCGGCCTGCCCATGCGTGACCGCAGCCGCTTCGATGAAGTGCGGTTCACGGTGACGCCTGACTACCAAGGCAACTTTGACTTCCTGCACCATGTGAACCTCTGGGCCGTGGACGGGATCCCGTTCACCGCCTGCACCTTTGAGAACACCCTGCCCGATGGCTTCTTCGCGAACGTGGGTAGCCTTGGTCTGGGCCACGGCATCTACAGCCTCGATGCCGCATACAGTGTACGCAGCCAATGCACCATCCCCTGGTCCTCCACGGAGATCCCCTGCCCGGAGATCAGTACCAAGCGTAGCACCTTCACCGGACTGGACCACGGCATTCATGCCTTGCAAGGGGCCGTCCTGCGCAGCTTCTCCGTGGACCGCGCACAGTTCACCAACAACATTGCGGGGGTGTATTCCGAAGGGGTGGTTGGGTATAAGGTAGTGAACAGCCAATTCTCAGTGGGGGGACGTAACGTGACCCTCACCAATCCGGATGAGTTTCCCTCTTGGCAGGACCACCATCGCGGGGTCTTCTCCACCAGTAGTTATGGCATGATCGTGGATGACAATCTGGTTGATCTGGATCCCTTGGCTCCGGTCGGCAGGCGGGCGGAAGGCATCGTCATCGGCTACAGCGGCGATCACAACGATGTGGTGTTCAGGAACACAGTGAAGAACATGGGCCGCGGTTATGTTGGCGAGGGCATCTGCATCGACGAAAGCCAACGCACCGTCATCGGCCTCCAGTTCTGGTGCAACGGGAACGAGAACAACCTGGTGAACCTGCGAAGCAGGATCGTCTCGGATATTAATGGTGATCCAGTCACACCGCAGGATCAATCCATTCGTCTGCAACAAGGATCGCATGGCCGGGTGGCTGACAACAAGTTCGATCGCGAACTGGGCGGAAATGGCTACGACATCTACAATGATGGTTGGCAGTACAACATGCTCGGCTACTACTGGGCCCTACCCGAGGATCCGTACTATCCGCTGAACATCAGCCAAGGCGTGGCGCGGGAAGGCAATGCCCCGAATGGCCAGCCACACGTACGCGGCTTCTGTGAAAGCCGAAGAACACCCTTGGTGGACTATCCGTACATCACACGTCGGGACGGGCTGCGCAACCACATCGACCAAGAGAAACTCGCTTACGCCAACCAAGCATATCTGTACAATGCCCTCATTGACGGCGGCAACACGGACATGGTGTTGAGTGAGATCATGGACAGTTGGCCACAGGATGCCTGGGACTTGCGGACCTATTTGCTCAGCAAAAGCCCTTACCTCACTGTGGAAGTGTTGAAATCCGCCATGGAGAAACAAGGTTTCCCGGAAGCAATGAAAGCCGAGGTGTGCATTGCCAATCCTGATGCCACGAAGACCGAAGGTTTCCTGAAGTGGCTGGAATTCACCTGTGCCTACCCCTTGAGCATGGGTATGATCGAAAGCATCGGGGCCAGCTGGGACCAGCGCACCTACCGCACCACTTTGGAAGAGGATATGGCGGACCATCATGCGGCGATGAGCCAGGCAGCGAACTTGTTGCTGGAATACCACAACCTGGATGAGGAATACTCACCCAATGCCGAGCTACGAGGCGTGTGGCAGGAAGTTCGCACAGCCGGTGGGCGCTACGCTGAGGCCCTGAGCTTGATGCAGGATGGACAATACCAAGCCGCATTGGATGCGGTGAACACTGTGGTGTTGGACAATCCCAAGCTCCGTGGTAGACAAATGCTGGAAAAGCAGCACATGGTCCAGCTGATCACCTTCGTAAGCGATGTAGCAGCTTCGCATGGCGATCTGGCCCAGCTTTCGACCGCACAGCTCAGCACCCTAACTGCCTTGGCCGACCAAGCCTACGATCGTCCGAGCCGTTGGGCACGCAACATCCTGTGCTTTCACTATGGGGAATGCGCCCCACCCTTGACCGGTGGTGAGGACGAAGCACCTAAAGCGCTGTTCGCACCGCGCCGTGCCTTTGCGGCCGAGATGGAAAACCCTATGAAATTGGCACCGAACCCGGCACGTAACTGGACAGCCTGCACGTACCGCATTACGGGCGATGTAACTCAGGCAATTCTAACCGTGAAGGACGCGCTGGGCCGCACGTTGCTAGTACACAGGTTGGGCGCCGCCGAAGGGCAGCTCATCCTAGATACGCGCAGTCTAGGCTCAGG
>JBGTAJ010000105.1:0-11855 GCA_041749915.1 Flavobacteriales bacterium | reverse complement strand
GGGCACGCGGTTTCCTGCGCAAGGACGCCCGCAGCGCCGTGCTGAAACACGCGCTGGACAGCCTGGTGCAGACGGGCTATTTCCAGAACACCGAAGCGCACGACGGGCTGCTGGTGCCCGAAAGCGCACGCAGCCCCGACGACCTGGAGCGCGAGGACATCCTGGACCGGATCACCGCCCGCGAGCGCGACATGCTGCGCCTGGTGTGCGACGAGCGCGAATTCACCTACGACGAGATCGCCAAGAGCCTGGGCATCTCGCGCAACACCCTGGAGAACCACCGCGTAAGGCTCTTCGAGAAGTTCGGCATCAAGAGCAAGACGGGATTGGTGCTGTTCGCCACGCGCTGGGGATTGGTGGAGTAGGGAGGTGAGGGAGGTGAGGGAGGTGAGGGAATTCACCATCGTAGCCGACGTAGCGTCGCCCGAGGCCTCGGGCCCACCGGGTCGACCTGAACGGGTTGTGGGGTCGGGAGGTTGGGCGGATCCACCATCGTAGCCGACGTAGCGTCGCCCGAGGCCTCGGGCCCATCGGGTCGACCCAAACGGGTTGGGAGGAATTCACCATCGCAGCCGACGTAGCGTCGCCCGAGGCCTCGGGCCCATCAGGTCGACCTGAACGGGTCTCTGAAATGCCTGCCCATCCCTGCCAAGTTCCATCGCTTTGCCGGCGCCGGCAAAGCGATGGAACGGCTTACTTCTGGCGGAGCCCTTTGGGCAGCAGGAGCAGGAAAGGGATGCACTGGCGCATGTCGCTGTGTGCCCAGTCCGGTCCGAGGCGACGCAGGGCGTCGTAATACTGCTGCAGGTGGTTGCGGTAATAAAGCTCGCTGTTCACCAGCCAGGCGGCCGGGCCCACGTGCCGGGAGAGGAACCACTTCTCCAGCAGGCGTGCCGTGCGTCCGTTGCCGTCGTTGAAGGGGTGGATCTTCACGAACTGCAGGTGCAGGAGGGCGGCGTAGTAAAAGGCTTCGGTGGGGTCCAGCGTGGTCTGTGCCAGTTCCATCACTTCGTGCATCAACTGGTCCATCAGCCCGGGCACCTCAGTAGCGGGCGGCCCCTCATAGATCTTGGTGCGGCCCACTGGGTTGGTGCCCACCACGTACACGGCACCCGTGCGCCATTCCCCCGGGGTCCATCCCTTGGTTCCATAGATCGTCGCCGCGAGCATGGCATGGGCAGTGCGCAGCCCGGTCATGGAAAGTGCGGTGGACTGCGCGTGGCCGTAGGCACGCACCAGATCCTCCACCTCCTGCACGTCGCGGGTAAGGCGGGCGGAAGCCCGCCCCGGGCCTGACCCGGGGTTGGTGGTGGCGTCGATGTACTCCTCCATGCTCACCCGGCTGCCTTCGATCTGGCTGCTGGCAACGGCCCCGGCGATGGTGGCCCAGCGGGTGGCATCGCCCGTGCGGATGCTCTTCCGCGTGAGGCGCTCCAGGTGCTTGTCCAGCGTGAGGCGCTGCCGCCTGCGGTAGTCCTGTAGATGGTCCGGTGTGATCAGTTCCACGCTGTGAAGATCGGGCGCGGTGGCGGGATTTGCCATATACCGCTGAGGCCGGCCCGGTCTCGCAGCGTTAGAGGGATCGGGGAAGGGGGATGTGCCGCCCTTTCAGGGCTCCATGAACGTGTTTGCGCTGGAGGGCTGTTATGTGGCGCCCCTTCAGGGCTCGATGGGCATGTCCGTGCTGGACAGCCAGGATGTGTCGCCCTTTCAGGGCTGGGTCCCTGGTAATGCCATGCGGCCCGCCGGCGGGCTACGTACCGTGCAGTTGCCGCCCTACAGGCAGCTCTGCCCAAAAGCCAGGATGAACAGCGAAAAGTCCGAGGTGTTCACCGTGCCGCTCTGGTCCAGGTCCGCGGCACAGCCCGTGCAGCTGCTGCCGAAGGCGCTGACGAAGATGGCGAAGTCGGAGGGGTTCACTGCGCCGTCGCGGTTCAGGTCGCCGCGTAACACGCGCACCGGGGTGCTGTAGATCAGGTCCGTGCGGGAAAGGCCGTTGAGGGAGATGAAGAAGTTCTTGTTCTCCGCCTGGGTGAAGGCATCGTTCACGATGGTGAAGTTGGCGCAGGTGGCACCGGGGCGGATGGGGATGGTGGCGACGACGCGCTCCACGTTGGACTGCCACACCTGTGTGGGACAGGCGTTGGTGAGGGTGGAGAAGCCGAAAGAATTGAAGGTGTAGTAGCTGAAGGCGCCATTGGTACGCACACCGTCACCGGAAGGGCTGAGGGGGATGCCGCCGGGGCAGTTGAGCCCCAGCGCCAGGCTGGCGGGCGGGTCGATGGTGGCCCCCGAGGCGGTCTCCCAGCGCAGGGTGAAGGTGAGGCTGGAGACCACCTGGCTGAAGGCCGCATCGGGCCTCAGGCGCACCTCCAGGGTGTTGGGCGCAGTGCCCGCGAAGAGGCCGATGTCGGTGAGCGGCTGGGCCAGGACGGCACCGACATGGAATGACGTTGCCAGGAGCACCAGGCGCTTGAGCACCGAGGGGCGGAGGAGTTGGGCGGGGAACATGTGGCGGGAGTTGGTGGGGCAAATAAGCGGTCCCATACGACCTGCATGTTGCGCCAAGGTGATCGGATCGGAGAGCCTACCGGCCTTATAAGCCACACGGGCGCAGAGCCCCCCCTAACTTTTGTTCTATTGTGCGGAACCCCGGCCCCGGACTACGTTGCCGTCCCGTTCACCTGCCCTGGACGGTCAACGACCATGCTACGCTTCCACACCGCTCTGCCAGCTTTCGTCCTTCACCTTTTTACCCCGCGAACGCTTGTGAAGCGCCTGCCCTTGCTCCTGCCCCTGCCCCTGCTCCCTCTCTTCCTCGCCCTGTTCTGGTCTTTTGCGGGCATTGCCCAGGTGAACAACCAGCCCATCCCTGGCCGCCTGCTGCTGCGCCTGGCGAAGGACGCAGCGCCCGCCGCGGTGCAACGGGCCGTGCAGGAGAAGCTGCCCTTCCAATGGGGTGCGGCCAGCCTGAAGGCCTTGGGCGAAGGTGGTCGTTACCACCTGCTGCTGGTGGGCGATGCCACCACCGACCCCCTGCGCCTACAAGCACTGCTGAAGGAGCTGCCCGGTGTGGAGGCCACCCAGACGGACCACTATGTGCAGCACCGCGCGCAGCCCAACGACCCGGGCTATGCCGTCCAATGGCACCTGACCGACATGAACGTGGAGCCGGTGTGGAACACCACCACCGGCGGGGCCACAGCCACCGGCCAACGCATCGCGGTGGGCATCATCGACAGTGGTGTGCAGGGGAACCACCCCGACCTGGCGGCGAATATGGTCTTCGCCGGTGCGGCGGCCGATGAACACGGCACCCAGGTGGCCGGTGTGGCGGGCGCCGTGGGCAACAACGGCGAGGGCGTGAGCGGCGTGAACTGGGACGTGGACCTGGTGAGCCCCGCCACCGTGAGCACCCTGAGCGATGCCTTCCAGCAGTTCCAGTTCTGCCTGAACCAGCGCGAACTGTTCAACCAGAGTAACGGCGCGCAGGGTCGGCTGATCGTGGCCCTGACCGCATCCTGGGGGATCGCTGGCGTGGACTGCGGTTTCGGGGAGCCGATCTTCGATGACCTCGGCGCGGCGGGCGTGCTGCTGGTGACCAGCGGACCGAACGATGGCACGGACATCGATGTGGTGCCCGACTTCCCGGCCACCTGCCCGAACGCGAACAACATCGTGGTGACCAGCTACGGCCAGCTGAACGAGGTGCCCTTCGCCGTGGGCAACAACACGGTGCACCTGCTGGCACCGGGGCTGGACATCCCCACCACGGACATCGGTGGCGACTATGCCACGGTGGACGGCAACTCCTTCGCCATCCCGAACGTGGCCGGCGCCATCGCGCTGCTCTACAGCAACGACTGCGTCACCTTCGCCCAAGCGGCGGTGGCCGATCCGCAGGCTACAGCCCTGCAGGTGAAGCAGGCCATCCTGAGCAGCGTGACGCCCTTCCCCGGCGGGAATGCCATCACCATCACCGGCGGCAAGCTGAACGTGCACGCGGCCTACCAGGCGCTGGCGGGCCAGTGTGTGCCCTGCACGGAAGTGAGCGTGGCACTGAACACCGCTGCCGGTGCTGCTGCACAATACACGCTGCTGGATGGGCAGGCCAACACCCTTGCGCAGGGCAGTGGTGAGCTGATCACCTTCTGCATGACGGAGGGCTGTTTCAACGCCACGGTGGTGGACGGGGCCGCAGCGCCGCTCGATGGCACCTTCACCGCGACGGTGCTGGGCGGCACCATCGCCTCGGGCAGTATCGTGAATGGTGTGCTGAACTTCGAGATCGGCACCGTGACGCAGGGCTGCACCAACCCCGCCGCCGTGAATTACAATGCACAGGCCACCTGCGATGATGGCAGTTGCTGCACGGGCGACTTCGCGCAGATCGCGATCCTTACCGACGCACTGGGTCTCAGCGGCACGGTGAACGTGACCGTGACGCTGGGCGGCACGGTGCTGCACGATGGTCCGCTGCCCATCGCTGATGCCCCGGCCTATGGCGTATCGGCCGCCCTGTTCAGCCTCTGTGAGGCGAATGGATGCCTCAGCGTGGTGGTAGGCACCAGCGATGTACCGCTGGCCTCCCTTTCGATGGTCTCCTTCGCCACGGGTCAGGGGAACTTCAATGAGTTCTTCCAACCGCCCGCGGGCTTCTTCGGTCCCGCGGGCGAGCTGGTGGAACTGTGCGACGGGCTGGACAACGACTGCGACGGCGAGGTGGATGAGGACTTCCGGTGGTTTGCCGATGCGGACAACGACGGCTTTGGCAATCCCACCACGGAACAGCTGCTCTGCTCGCCGCCAGTGGGCAGCTTCGTGCAGGTGGGTGGCGACTGCGACGATACGAACGCGGACGTGAACCCCGCAATGGTCGACCCCTGCAGCACGGCCGATGGCCTGGACAACGACTGCAACGGCACGGTGGATGATGGGGACCTGCTGGCCTGGTATCCCGACCTGGACGATGACGGTTTCGGTGCGGACGTGCCGGCGCTGCTGGCCTGTAGCCCACCGGCCGGGCACGTGGAGAACAACATCGATTGTGATGATGCGAACGCGGCCATCTCCCCCGTGGCCCCGGACGTCTGCGATGGTGTGGACAACGACTGCGATGGACTCGCGGATGAGGACTTCCTCTGGTTCGCCGATGTGGATGGCGATGGTTTCGGCGACGATGCCACGGCCCAGCCCTCGTGCAGCCCCGTGCCCGGTGCGGTGCAGGTGGGCGGTGATTGCGACGATACGAACGCGGCGCTCCAAGGTGGCGTGATCCTCTACGTGGCCAGCGAGTTCGGCATCACCACGGGGTCGGCCCACTATGTGATCACCCAAGGCAGCACCACGCATGAAGGGGATCTGGTCCTGGCCGATAGTGGGGAGGACTACGCCCAAGGCAGCGTATCGGTATGCCTGGGTGCCGGATGCTTCAGCGTACAGGTGACGCAGAACGACGTGCCCTTGTCCGAACTGGCTTTCGTGGAGATCTCCTTGAACCCCGGACAGAACAGCGCCTTCGCGGTGACGGATGGATTCTTCGGCAGTGCAACACCCACGGCCGCAGAACTGTGTGATGGCCTGGACAACGACTGCGACGGCACCGTGGACGAGGACTTCCTGTGGTATGCCGACGTGGACGGCGATGGCGTGGGCGACATCTCCACGGAACAGCTGAGCTGCACACCGGTGCCCGACTTTGTGCAGGTGGCCGGCGATTGCAACGATGCGGACCCGAACCTGACGACCCTGGGCGCCGCCTGCGACGACGGCGACCCGAACACGACCAACGACATCGTGCGCCCGGACTGCAGCTGCCTGGGCTTCGCACCCGGCGACTGCCCGCCCGGCGAGATCGCCGACTGCAACGGCAACTGCGCGCCGGCCGAATGGGTGGGCGACGGCTTCTGCGATGACGGCAGCTTCGAGTGGGAGGGCATCCCCATCTTCTTCAACTGCGCGGAGTTCGGCAACGACGGCGGCGATTGCGGATCGCCCTGCGGACCCGAGCTGTGCGACGGCCAGGACAACGATTGCGATGGCGAGGTGGACGAGGACTTCACCTGGTACGTGGATGCGGACGGTGATGGCTTCGGCTTTGAGCCCTCGGCACAGGTGTTCTGTTCACCCCCTGTAGGACGGGTGCAGGTGAGCGGCGACTGCGATGACGACGATGCCACCATCAACCCCGGCGCACTCGACGCCTGTGATGGCATTGACCGCAACTGCGATGGCGTGCTGCCGGGCACCAATGGCAACGAGGTGTACAGCCCCGACTGGACCGCCACGGCCACCACCGGAGAGAGCGTGAACCTCTTCGCCCTGCTGGCCCAAGGCAAGACCGTGGTGCTGGACCTCTTCGCGGCCTGGTGCCCGCCCAGCCAGCAGATGCTCACGGCCAACTTCCTGCAGGACTGGAACGCCCACATGGGTCCCGATGGAACGGACCAGATCCGCATCGTGGCCATTGCGGTGGACCAAAGTGCCGGTAGCGTTACCCCCTTCATCAACTCGGCACAATGGCCCGTGATCGTGGACGATGGCGAGTCCTTCGGTCCGCTCTACAACGCCATCGGCATGTACAACAATGCCGTGCCCACCCTGCTGATGATCTGTCCCGACCGTTCGGTGACGATGCTCTATCCGCAGAACGATGCACTGCCCTACACCGGCCAGTTCAACTACGACCCCGCCGCCGCGCTGGCCCTGCTGAACGAGCGTTGCGCCTGCCGCGATGCTTGTGTGGCGAACATCGGCTGCATGGACGTGAACGCCTGCGACTATGACCCCACGGCCACCTGCCCCGGCCCCTGCGCGCAGGCCCAGGAGTGGTTCGTAGACAACGATGGCGATGGCATCGGGTCCACCTCGCTCGGCACGCAGTGCACACAACTGGCCAACTCGGCCGCCATCGGTGGTGACTGCGACGACAACAACGCCGCCGTGAACTCCGGCTTCACGCTGGTGGTGCTCACCGAGGATCCCGGCGACTTCGGCACGGCGCACTATCTCATCCAGCAGGGCAGCACCATCATCGAGGGCGATCTGGACCTGCCCCTGGAGACCGAGGGCATCGGCGAACTGCCAGTGTGCATCGGCAACGGCTGCTACTCCATCACCATCACCCAGAACGATGTGCCCCTCTGGCAGGAGGCCTACCTGCTATTCCCCACGGACCCCGACAACTTCCTCCCCTTCCCCACCTTCGAGGGCTACCAGGGAGGTGGCGGCCCCGAGGTCTGCGATGGCGTGGACAACAACTGCGATGGGCAGGTGGATGAAGGCTGCGGCAACTGCTCGGAGGCCGACCGGGCATGGATCCTGGGCAACCAGGCCACCATCGATGCCATCATCGCGAACAGCTTCAACAGCTGCCTGGGCAGCAGCGACCAACTGGCCTGCTTCACCGATGCCTTGGTGCAGGGCACGCCCCTGCCCGAGGGATGCGCCACCTGCGTGGCCCAGCGTTACGTGTGCATCTTAGGCAATTGCCTGGCCCAGTGCGTCGGCGGTTTCGGAACCCAAGCGTGCATGGAATGCGTGAACGCCACCTGCACCGCGGCCTACTTCGCCTGCGTGGGCTTCACGGACAATGATGGCGATGGCGTGGTGGCCCAACTGGACTGCGACGACAACAACCCCAACGTGTATCCCGGAGCCGCGGAGATCTGCGACACCATCGACAACGACTGCGACGGGCTGATCGATGAGACCCCCACCATCTACTTCGCGGATCTGGACGGCGACGGCTGGGGCGATGAGAACAACACCGTGGAGGGGGGATGCAGCCCGCCCAACGGCGCCACCAGCCAGGTGGGCGACTGCGACGACAGCAACGCGGACATCTACCCCGGTGCGCCCGAGCTGTGCAACGGCATCGATGATGACTGCAACGGCGCGGTGGACGACAACGCCGGCACCGCCTACTACGTGGATGCCGATGGTGACGGCTACGGCGACATCGCCAGCGAGCAGTTCTCCTGCACCGTGCTGCCCGACCTGATCACGCAGGGTGGTGATTGCGACGACGACGATCCGGCCATCAACCCCGGCGCCGCCGACCCCTGCGATGCGATCGACCAGGACTGCAGCGGCGGGCCCGTGCTCACCACCTGGTTCGTGGACAACGACGGGGACGGCTTCGGCAATGACGCCACGACCACGCAGGATTGCACGCAGCCATCAGGGTACGTGGCCATCGGCGGGGACTGTGACGATGAGGACGAGAGCCTCTTCCCGGGCAACGGATGTAGCAATTGCACGCTCACCGAGCAGGCCTGGATCGCCGTGAACCAACAGGCGTTGCTGGCGGCAGTGAACGACTGCGCGCTGCAGTGCTTCGGCGACCCCAACTGCATCGCCGGCTGCCTGCAGAGCGGTGGTGTGCCGCTGGGCGCCGTGTGCCTCAGCTGCATCGATGGCTACCTCCTGTGCACGCAGGATAACTGCACCTTCCAGTGCCTCAATTCACCGGAGGTCTGCTTCAGTTGCCAGGTACAGGCCGGTTGCCTCGCCCAGCTCGCCAGCTGCATGGGCCAGGTGGATGCCGATGGCGACGGCTGGTGGGCCGGCAGTGATTGCGACGAGAGCAATGCGGCCATCTTCCCCGGCGCCACGGAGCTGTGCGATGGCGTGGACAACGACTGCGACGGCGATACGGACGAGGGGCTCAGCGTGACCTACTACACCGATGCCGACGGCGATGGCTTCGGCGTGGACGGCACGGAGATCAGCGGCACCTGCGACCAACCGCCCGGCACCGCCACCCAGGGCGGCGACTGCGATGATGCGGACGACACGGTGTTCCCCGGCGCGCCGGAGCTCTGTGACGGCATCGACAACAACTGTGACGAGCTGATCGACAACGAGGCCGGCACCCTCTACTACACCGATGCCGACGGCGATGGCTACGGCGATGATGCCACGGGCCAGTTCTCCTGCACGCCCATCCCCGGCACGGTGACGCTGGGCGGCGACTGCAACGATGCGGACAACGCCATCAACCCCGGTGCGGCCGACCCCTGCGATGCGCTCGACCAGGACTGCAGCGGCGGCCCGGTGCTGACCACTTGGTACCTGGACAACGACGGCGACGGCTTCGGCAACGATGCGGTGAGCCTGGACGACTGTGCGCAACCCGGTGGCTACGTGGCGCTGGGCGGCGACTGCGACGATGCCAACAGCGACCTCTTCCCCGGCAACGGCTGCAGCACGTGCAGCGTGACCGAGCAGCAGTGGCTGGCTGCCAACCAGGTGAGCCTGCTGAGCGCCTTGAACGGCTGTTCCTTGCAATGCTTCAACGGCGACCCCGGGTGCATAGCCAGCTGCCTGCAGAATGAAGGCGTGCCCGTGGGTGCGTTCTGCCTCACCTGCGTGGAGGACTACATGACGTGCACGCAGTCCAACTGCCTGATCCAATGCCTGGGCAGTGAGGAGGTCTGCCTGGAATGCCAGTTGCAGAGCGGCTGCTTCGCCACCTTCGCCAGCTGCCTGGGCATGGTGGACGCCGATGGCGATGGCTGGTGGGCCGGCAGTGATTGCGACGACAGTGACCCCACCATCCATCCCGGTGCCACCGAGCTGTGCAACGGCATCGATGACGATTGTGATGGCACCGTGGACAACAACGCCGGCACGGCCTACTACCCCGACCTGGACGGTGATGGATTCGGCGATGACAACGCCCTGGTGCTCTCCTGTTCACCGCTGCCCGGCCTCATTACAGAGGGCGGTGACTGCAACGACAGCGACGCAGCGGTGAACCCGCTGGGTACCGAGACCTGCAACGGGCTGGACGACGACTGCGACGGCATGGTGGATGAGGACTGCGTGCTGGTGGCCGTGAAGGCCTTCCTGGAAGGCCCCTACGACCCCACCACCGGCCTGATGAACGATGGGCTCCGCGCCCTGGGCCTGGTGCCCACCACCGAGCCGTACAGCGGCCTGGGCTATGGGCATGTGGGAGGCGGTGGCGGTGAAACGACAACACCTGTCGTATTGGCCACCACCGGCCCCGATGCCATCGTGGACTGGGTGGTGCTGGAACTGCGTCTGGACGGGGACCCCGGCGTGGTGGTGGCCAGCCGCAGTGCGTTGCTGCAGCGCGATGGCGATGTGGTGGATACCGACGGCATCAACCCCGTGAGCCTATCCACCAGTGCCGGCGACCGCTACGTGGCCGTGCGCCATCGCAACCACCTCGGCGTGATGACGGCCGTGCCCTTCGTGCTCTCCAACAGCCTGTTGCAGCTGGACCTGAGCACGCCTCTGGAGGAGACCTTCGGCATCGCTTCCCGGCGGTCCATCAGCGGCGCCTTCCCGGTCATGGCCCTGTGGATGGGTGATGTGAACGGCGACGATGCCATCCGCTACACCGGCTCGTTCAACGACCGCGACCCCGTGCTCTTCGTCATCGGAGGTTCGGTGCCCACCAACACGGTGAGCGGCTACCGCAGCGAGGACGTGAACCTGGACGGTGTGGTGCGCTACGTGGGCGGCAACAACGACCGCGACCCCATCCTGCAAGCCGTGGGCGGCAGTGTGCCCACCAACGAAAGGGAGGGGAGTGTGCCTTAGGGACCCCTCGCTACGCCGAACACGCAGAGATGCGTGATCGCCCTAACAAAACAGAAAGCCCGGCCACCATGGACCGGGCTTTCTCCGTGGATGCGCACGGGTATCGGGACTACTTATTCCCCTTCGGGTTCTTGTTGCTGCAGGATCACACACACACACGGTATTCGACCCCGAAGGCGGTCGCGGCCGAGGTTGGCATTGATCCGATGGCCATAGCAGGATCAAGCCTGACCCTGAAAGGGTCACAGAAATTAGAACGTCCACCACCACGCAGTATTCGACCCCGGAGGCGGTCGCAGAAAACCCAATTCCTTGGTGAGGAGAACATCTCGATATGCTCCCGAAATGTCCTGACGTTGTCCACCGTGATCCGTGGGAAGAGCAATTCCCCCAACAGAAAGCCCGGCCACCAAGGACCGGGCTTTCTCCGTGGATGCGCACGGGGATCGGGATTACTTCTTCCCCTTCGGCTTCTTGTTGCTGCGCGCCGCGCCGCCATTGGGGATGCTGCTGCCGGGGTGCATGTGGCGCTCGCGCTCCAGCTGCGAACCGATGCGGTCGTGCATGTGGCTCTCGCCGGTGGTCTGGCCGGGGTGCTGCTCGCCGGGCATGCGCGCAGCCTCTTTGCGCGGTGGGCGCACCACGGTGGTCACCGCGCGTTTGGCCGCCAGTCTTTCCACCACAGAGACGGTGGCCGGAGCCTTCTTCGCCGACACCTTCGGCACCACCTTCATGGGGGCCTGCTTCGGCGCCACCTTCTTCGCGGTCGCCTTCTTGGGGGCCACCTTCTTCACCGTCGCCTTCTTCGCCGTGGCTTTCTTGGGAGCCGCCTTCTTGGCCGTTGCTTTTTTAGGCGTGGCCTTCTTCGGCGCAGCCTTTTTCACGGTCGCTTTCTTGGGTGCGGCCTTTTTCGCCGTGGCCTTCTTCGCGGTGGATGTACCGGTCTTCCTGGTCGCCATGATGGGTTGTTGGGTACACGACTTGGGCCGTGAACAGTGCGAACCTACGCAGGCCGCGTGCCGAATGGTATGACGGGGGTCAGGAAGCAGGGAAGAGCATGTGACCATGTGCTCATGTGGGCATGTGGGCATGTGCACATGGATGTCTCGTCCTGAAAAAGGTTGACGGGTTAATGGCGTTAGTCCTGCGTTAGGGTTACAAGTTCGGGTTTGTCCTGGGTCAGGTTGACACCGGCGTAGTAGTTCTTCCAACGCTGGGGTAGACTGTGGTCCAGTTCGTGGGCCTTGGCAGGTACTTCATAGTCGATGCTCATGTGCAGG
>JBGTAJ010000104.1:0-5036 GCA_041749915.1 Flavobacteriales bacterium | reverse complement strand
CAAAGATGGAGGGACGGCCGCACGGGCCGATCATTGTGCCCCACTACGCGCTCGTATGCGTGCATGAAGCTTCCCCATGGCGGAAGCGCTGCAATGTTCAAGACCCGGTCCTACCTGCAACGGAGAGCATCGTTGTGGACTAAAACTATATTCGTTCTCCCTACACCCTCACCCCATGCTCCCCCTGGTCATCATCCTCGTCCTCCTCGCGCTGGTCGCGCTCTATGCCGTCGGTATCTACAACCGTTTGGTGAAGCTGAAGAACCTGGTGGCCGAGGCGTGGAGCGGCATCGATGTGCAGCTGAAGAAGCGCTACGATCTGATCCCGAACCTGGTGGAGACGGTGAAGGGCTATGCCGCCCACGAGAAGGAGACCTTTGAGAACGTGACCAGGGCACGCGCGGCTGCCCAGCAGGCCACCACGGTGGAAGGCCAGCAGGCGGCGGAGAATAAGCTGAACGGCGCGCTGATGAACCTGATCGCCGTGGCCGAACGCTATCCGGACCTGAAGGCGAACACCAACTTCCTGGAGCTGCAGAACATGTTGAGCGTGGTGGAAGGCGACATCGAGAAGTCGCGGCGCTACTACAACGGCAACGTGCGCGAGCAGAACACCCTGATCGAGTCCTTCCCCAGCAACCTCATCGCCAACGCCTTCAACTTCGCCAAGTCCGCCTTCTTCGAGCTGGACAACCCCGCGCACAAGGAGAACCCCACCGTGAAATTCGCGTGATGCGCGGCGTTGTTTCAACACATGTAGATGGTCTTGAACTCTGCATGGCTTTCAGGCACGACGACCATCGAAGCACACAAGGATTCACCCAACAACGGAGCAGGCAAGTGCAGCGTGCGGTAGGCGTCCACGATCCGCGCGGACGCGTTCGCCTCGGCGGCCTGTGCTGCGGGCCTGAGCGAGGCGAATCGCGGCTTGGATCGTGGTCGCCTTTTGGCTCCACCTTTTATTCACGTCATGCTTCTTCCTTCAGCGGTGTTCATGATCTCCCTTCGGTCGGTAGGCGAAGCAAAAGGTGGAATGTTGCATTTCTCGCAGCGACTCTACTAGCTGCGATCTCCGCCCACTCCCAATCCGAAAAGATCAACTCCTTCCACACCGACCTCACCGTCGCCGCCGACGGCCAGCTGACGGTGACCGAGGAGATCAGCATCCACGCGGAAGGCTTCGAGTTCCAGCGCGGCATCGTCCGCAAGCTGCCCCTGCGCTTCACTGACCACCACGGTCGGAAGCACAGGGTGCAGTACGAGCTTAAAGCCGTGGAGATCTTCGGCGCACCCTCACCGCACCACACCGCCACCGAGGGCGACGACTTCGTGCTGTACGTGGGCAGCGAGGGCAACTTCCTGGCACCCGGCGACTATCCCTACCGCATCACCTACACCACCAAGGGCCAGGTGGGTTTCTTCCCGGAGTACGACGAGATCTACTGGAACGTCAACGGCAACGGCTGGGCCTTTGCGGTCGACAGCATCTCGGCCCTGATCCACCTGCCGCCCACGGCCCAGGTGAAACAGAGCGCCTGCTACACGGGCACCTTCGGCAGCACGGAGCAGGCCTGCTCGGACAGCCTCATCGACGCACGCACGGTGCTTTTCCGGGGCCGCGCCATGGACCCCTACGAAGGCCTCACGGTGGCCGTCGGTTTCCAGAAGGGCGTGGTGGCCGAACCACCGCCGCCCACGCTGTGGGAGCAGTACGCCGTGCCGCTGGTCGGGGGCCTTATCACGCTGCTCTTGCTGCTGTACTACTTCCTTACCTGGGCCCGCCACGGCCGCGACCCGGACATGCCCACGGTGATCCCGCTCTTCGAACCACCCGACGGTTTGTCTCCGGCATCCGTGGCCGCCGTGATGAACGGCGGTGCGGACAACGGACACATCACTGCGGCCATGATCAGCCTGGCCGTGAAGGGCCACATCCTGATCGAGGAGGAGCAGGAGAAGGCGCTGCTGGGCCTCATCACCAAGGAGACCTATACCATCGTGAAGCTCAAGGGTGGCTCCGGACTGCCGAAGGAGGAGCAGCAGCTCCTCAACAGCATGTTCGGGTCCGGGCAGGAGCGCTTCGCCATCGACGGCAGCTACGACCCCAGCGTGCAGAGTATGGCCAGCGATTTCCGGGGCAGCCTGCGCGACCAGTGGCACAGCTTCCTGAACAAGGGCAACAACTGGCGCTTCTGGTGGATCCCCATGCTCACCGTGGCCGTGTGCCTGATCTCCATGATCGTGCTGCACAACTCCTACCTGGGCGACTATGATATACTGTACATCGTCGCCTTCCTGGTGGCGAACGTGATCATCTTCCTGCTCTACACCTACCTCATCAAGCGGCCCAGCGAAGAGAAACAGGCCCTGCGCGCGCGCCTCATCGGGTTCAAGATGTACCTGAGCGCTGCGGAAGAGAAGCAGCTCCAGCACTTCAACCCGCCCGCGATGACGCCCGAGGTCTTCGAGAAGTACCTGCCCTACGCCATCGCCTTCAAGGTGGAGAAGATCTGGGGCGAGCGATTCCAAAGCATGATCAGCCGCGCCCTGGTGGACCCCAACTACCGCCCCGGCTGGTACAGGGGCTCCATCATCAACTACGGCGCCTTCTCCTCGCACATGCACAGCTCGCTCAGTAGCAGTGTGCAGTCGTCCAGCACCCCGCCCAGCAGCGGTGGCTCCGGCGGCGGTGGGTCTTCGGGCGGTGGCGGTGGTGGAGGCGGGGGTGGGGGGTGGTAGGGGGGCGAATCGTGGTCGGCCGGGAGGCTTGAGGCTGTGCGCTAACTTTGGACATCAACCTAGTACCATGAGCCGCGTCGAGATCAAACAAGCCATGATCGCCAAGGAGGTGCTCAACACCACTGATGAGGAGGTGTTGGACCAGTTGAAGATGGTGTTGGACAGGCCGCGCGGCGAATGGTGGGCCAACCTGCCCGCCAAGGTGCGGCGCGATGTGGAGGAGAGCCTGGCACAGGCCGATCGCGGTGAGACCGTGAGCCACGCAGAAGCCATGAAGCAGGTGCAGGCATGGCGAAAGCGCTAGGCGGCAAGCCCAAAGCCGTTCGGTGGACGCCCAAGGCCATCGCCACCTATATCGACGTGTTAAAGTACCTGCGGAAGGAGTGGACCGCAAGTGAGGAGCAGCACTTCGTCGATGAGGTTGAAGACACGGTGCGTTACATCGTTCTCTTCCCACGCGGCTTTCGTAACGCCGGACATGCCCGCCTGCGGGAAGCTCCCATCAAGCCGTACAACATCCTGCTCTACCGCATCGACCGGAACGCGATCGTGATCATAGGCCTCTTCGATATGCGCCGACATCCGAAATACCTGCGTGCCATGAAGCGGGGTTGGAAGAGAGCATGAAGGCTTTCCTTCTCATCTTTGAAGGAGCATGAAATTCTGGTTCGGCGTCACTGACAACAACTGGTGCACCTTCCTCGCCGAGCCTGACTACCAGCAGGTAGCTACGGCTTGGATCAGGGGAACCTGACTGCCGTCAGGCAGGCTTATGGTGGCCCTGCGGAGTGGCATAGCTCTCAAAGCTCCGGAAGAACTCCGGCAGTAGCTCGTACACGGTCTCCGCCCTCAGGCCCAGTTCGTACATCTCGAACAGACTGACCAAGCGTTCACCATCGATCAGCTCGATGGGAGGGACGCCGTCCTGGGTCGTCGAGGTAGCAGCGGCCGCCTCCAAGTCTGCCCGCCTTACTCAGTTCACGCTGAGGTCGTCGTACTTCGGGTCCTCCACATCAACATCGTCCAGGCCGTCCACCAGCTCGTAGCGGTCACAGATCTTCTGCACACGCCGGATCTCGGCTTTCAGTCCGGGTTCGGTGAGGCAGGCCAGCTTGGTAATGCTCATCAGGCACATGGTGGGCCGCCGGTACTTCTTGAACTCACGGAGGCGATAGCCGTGGGGGGCCAGTTCTTCCAGCAGCTCTTTGAGCTTGGGCCCCCTGGGATCCAGGACGGTGAAGATCCAACGCATGCGCTTGGTCTCCCAGTTCGGGTCCCAGGGTAAACTCCATTTTTTCCGGGGGCGTGCGGGCATGTGCTTCAGATGGAACGGAAAGGTATCGCGCTGTCGGTTTCAGCCGAACGGTCCTACACCCCCCAAGTCTGCACGAGCCTGTCCACATCCGACTCGTTGTTGTAGAGATGGATCCCCACCCGGATGCCCGCGCCGCGGTAGGCCACTTTCACGCCCTGCTGCTCCAGCCGCTTCACGCGTTGTTCATCGCCCTGTAGCAGCAGGATGCCGGCGCGCTGGGCGGGGGCGCGGCCGTTGAGGACGGGGATGCCGGCCTCAGCGAAGCGGGCGATGGCATAGGAACATAGGGCGTCGATGTGATCGGCGATGGCTTGAGGTCCGATGGTGGCGATGCGTTCCAGTGCATCCTGAAGCCTGGTGAGGGCGACGGGGTCGCGGTGCCCAGCGTTGAGCAGCGCGATGGCATCCACGCCGTTGCGTTCATGGAGCTCGGCGCGCACGGCATCCGAGAGGTGCATGAAGCCATTGCCGAAGCCGGCCAGGGGCCATTTGTATCCGCTTGCACCAACGATGTCGATCCCTGCGGCCTGGGCATCGGTGGGCCGTGTGCACCAGGACTGCGTGATGTCCACCACGGACCACACGCCGTACTCGCGGCACAGGGCGGTGACGGCCTGCAGGTCGATGCGGAAACCCGTGAGCCATTGCACCTCGCTGATGGCCAGCAACTGCGGGCGTTCCCGCTCTAGGGTGCTGCGCAGAGTCTCGAGGGAGATGCTGCCATCCGCCTCCGGCTGCACCACGATGCGTTGGAATGCAGGCAGTGCGAAGGGGGCGTGCAGGGTGGGGTAGTCGTGGCCGATGAGCAGGACCTTCGGCCGGTGCTTCAGCAAGGGTGCGAGCTGGGCCAGTCCCACGGTGAAGCTCTGCACCAGGGCGGTGCCCTGCACGCTGCCGCCGATGTTGGCCGCCACGGTACGGGCCACATGGGCGGTGCCCTCCGTCATCCAATACAGGAAGCGGCCGGAGCCCTTGCGCATCA
>JBGTAJ010000103.1:0-39699 GCA_041749915.1 Flavobacteriales bacterium | reverse complement strand
GGCCAGGCCGGTGGGCGCATTGCGCATGGTGCGCGGCAGCGCGAACTCGCCATCGCCCTTGTTGCTCCAGTAACGGATGGGCTGCCCGGCGCTCATCTGCACGAAGTCCGGCAGGCCGTTGCCGTCCAGGTCCACCAGGTCCATGTCCGGGTGGTTCAGCCCCAGCGCGGGCAAGTGCTCGCCCTTGATGGCACGCAGGTCGCGCTTGGTGATGTCGAAATCCTGGTACTCGAATTCCACCGGCGGCAGGCTCTCGGTGAGTGCCGTGCCATCGCCGGCGCGGTCGTGTCCGGTGGCCTGCACCTGGGCCAGTTGGCTCACCTTGTTGTGGGCGGAGTGGCCGAGTTGGTCGCGGTAGGTGAGCACATAGCTCTTCACCGCCACGGTGTTGTCGTCGGTGCCGCTTTCTGCGTGTCCGGCAGGCATGTCGGCATCCAGCGGGTGCGTAAAAGTGCGCACTTCGGTACACCGCCGCGTGGTGCGTATCTCGAAACCCTGACGGTACTCGCTGTGCGGATCGGGCCGCTCGCTGTAGTCCAACTCCACCGAGCAGAGGTGGCGTTTCACATCGTTGTGCGTGTAATCCACGTACTTGATGCGCTTCAGGTAGAGCTGCGCGAAGGGGTAGGGGCTGAGCACCACCTCCCGCTCGTACTCGTACAGCACCTCGTTGCCGAAAGGATCCACCGTGCGGAAGATGTTCCACTGCGCGATGTGGCGCTGGTTCTCGGGATCGTACAGCGTTGTATTCGCCTCACCGATGGCATCCGGGTTCCCGTACCACGTCACCATACCGTCCTTGGTGCGCACCTCCCAGTAGTCGCGCCCGTCGCTCCATGTGTGGTGGACGATGCGCGCGAAGAGGCCCTCGGTGCGTGGCTGGAAGCGCATCCAGGAATGCGACGGCTGTCCCGTCACTGCCTCCTGGCCCCGGTCCACAGGGATCAGGTCCTCCGCACCGCTGAGCACGAACACATCCTTGGTATCGTCGTAGCGCGGAATGCCCAGGTTGGTCTTGCGCGCCACGCCCGGCAGGCTCATGTTCCAACCCAGCCCGAAAGGCCCGTTGCCACTGCCGGTGCTGTATCCCAGCGTCAAGCTCGGCTGCAATCCGTTCCGCCCCGGTGGCACCGCAATGGGCACACTGAAGTTGCCCGTGCCCGTGAACAGGTCCGGCGAGAAGCTCTCGCCCATGCCCGCGACCGCACCGCCCCCCTTGGGAAGGGAGATGACGTTGGAGCCGAGGGCGGATTTCTGTTCTTGGGACACGAGCCGGATGCTACAGGTGGTAAGCGGAAAGGGTCCACCGATTTTTAGTCCAACAGGTAGGGCGTGCTCTCGCCTTCGTAGGTAAGGATGATGAAGATATCCTCCACGAGCTTGTTGGCGAATGGGTCCGGTGGCTGAGTGGCGCCATCGGGCGCGAAGGCCAGATCCCACGTACCGATGGGGCCGTCACCAGGGTCGGTGGGCACGGTAAGCAGCGCCAGACCCTGCTCGGAGAAAGCGGCCAGCGTTTCTGCCGGAGCACCTCGGTTCAGCCCGACCAGGTAGCGGAACTCACTGCCATCCTTCATGATGGCGTATGCCACGGCGCGGGTGAGGCTGTACGGTGCACTTAGGTTTGGTGCGATATCGCGTGGGCCGATCTGGAAGGAGACCTGATAATCGTTAGTCGGCTCCTGCGGGTTGTGCAGGTCGAACCACTGATCTGGCAGGTTGTTCTTCAGGCTGATGGCAATGGCGGACGGCGCAGGTGCCTGGTTCAGGCGTTGCGCCACCGTGTTCCGGTAGAGGAAGCTGTTGAGCGCTTCGTACTCGATGGTGAAAAGTACATCTGCGATGCTGTTGTAGTCAAAGGGGTTGGCGGCCTTCTCCATGCGGAACTCCCAGCCGGTCTCCACGCCGCTACCCTCGAAGGGGTGCAGGAACTCGCCATCGGGTTGCAATCGGAAAACGCCATGGTCGCCCACGCCGCTGCTGAAGGCCACCACTTCGGGGAAACGCTTGATCACCCGCTCCTGGAAGATGGTGCCGCCCACTACCACATGGCTGCCGCCGCCGTTGGTGAGCGTGGCGCGGATGCCCTTGGTGGGCGGGGTGAGTGCGATCACGGTGACGCTCACGCGCTTGATCAGGCGCAGATAGTGACCGGGGAAGTCGCGGTCGAACATTTCATGCGTGGTGTAAAAGCGTGCTACGCCGGTATCGCGCAGGGCCATCAACTCTTCCGGCGCCAGCTCGCTGAGCGCACTGGTCTTGGTCAGCTGCAGCTTTGGGCTATTAGTGCTGAAGGCGTATTGGTCCAGCTCAGTGAGGTCCTTGAGCAGGCGCGTGCTGCCGGTGAGGCCGCGGCGGTCCACTACGCCCTGGCCGGTCATGTCCACGCCTCCCATGCTGCCGCCATCCACGATCCAATAATCGCTGCGGATGAAGGGGGGAAGGTCCAATTGGCGTTCGAAGGCCAGTTGCCGCTCGGCCAGGATGGCCATGGCGGTTGCCTCCTGTAGGAACCAGGCGTAGGCGTCCTCCAAGACCTTGCTCATCCACTCGTACAGTTCCGCGCTGGTGAACTTGTTCTTCAGGAAATCGAGCGTAGCGCGTGCATGCTCGTTCTGCAGCACAGCGATCTGGCGCTCCTGGCCAACGACACGCTTGCGATCCTCAGCGAGTTTTACCTGCTGGTCGCCAATCTTGATGTCCTGTTGGGCAAGGGTGCGCTGGAACTCCCATTCTTGCTTCCTTCGTTCAAACGCCGCATAAAGCGATGCAATCTGGTTAGCGGTGTTGGCAGCCATTGAAGTTGCGCGGAAACCTCGACCAGCAAGCGAAGCACCGATGAACACTGAGTTGGAGACGTTTGCCACGCCCACGCCAACCGTTGCGGTCGCAACCTGTGTGGTGTTCTCTGCGATTTCTTTCGCACTTTCCCAAAAGAGCGCGATGAGATCGGCCGTCAATGCGATGAGATAATTCGCGATCATCAGTTCCTCCACTCCGAGCAAACCTTCATCTATCATCGCTTGCAAGCCATTTACCTGTAGCTGTGCCCGATCTCTTTGTAGCTTGGCTAGCCCGATACCCGTTTCCGCCTCATTCAACTTCAGATCCTGTAGTTTTATGTGGGCCTTGCTAGTCTCGATATCTTGTTCCGCACGCAGCTGGCTGTAGCGTTCGGCGTCCAACTTTTCTAAGGTGGCCAAGAAGGCGGCCTCCACCTGCTGTGCCATGCCCACCAGTTGGCGGGCGCGTTCCACGATGGTGCGATAGCGGTAGGCGCTAGGTGGTATGCTTCGCGCGTTGGGGATAGCGATGCTGCCTCCTCCAGCCCCGATCACAGGTATCCCGGTGATGCTGTCAGTAGGCGCCGCGAAGGGGTCCAACTCGCGCACCATACCGGCGATGTTCATGCAGTTGTGGATCTTGAAGAGTTCCACCTCAGCTTTCATCACCAAGGCACCGGCAATGGGATTGGGAACCACACAGAAACTGAATGGCACCCCGCTCAACCATACGTTCGGGAATGGGTTGTTCAAGACAAAGCTCTTGGCGGGCCGGGCTTTTGCACCAGCTTGGATCACATGCTCCTTGCCTGGGCTGATATATTCCTTTGTGTAGCCATGCTCGAAGCCGGATACTTGTCGGTCGTCGATAAGCCAAGGAATGTTCTCGCCCGTGATATCGGCTTTAGGGAGCCCGGTCACTGCGCTCATGGTGTGGTCGAAAGCCTCTGCGCTTTTCTGGATCAACTGGAGTATGGCCTGGTCAGCTTCCATGCTGCCCAATGCGGCAGCGGTCGCTGCCGCCATCTCTGCTTCATGACCATCGAGTACTTCCTCCAAGGTCTTCGGCTCATATGCGGCCAATGCGGCATCGATCAGGTCATTCACTGCCGTCAGCTGCTCTGCTACAGGATCACTATTGCCCATCACGTTGGTGATGTTCGTTAGCAAGGCGCCGTATCCGTTGGCCTTGGTCAGAGGCTCCAAGCGTTCCAACGTCTCGACCCAGATAGAGCGCCAAGCCTTTGGCAATTGGTATTCGTCCACGAGCGAGGTCGCTTCGTTGATAGGGCACTCGTGCGGGGGCACCAGCAGTTTCATCAATTCCAAAGCGTCTTCATACAATTCTCGGGCCCGTGGTACGGTCTCGCTGTTGTCGGAGGTGAACTCCGCATCCGCATAGTCAAGCAAACAATACACAATGGCCAGGATGGTGTACCGCGTGTAGGTATGGCGGCGTGTGGCGGCTATCGCATGCGGGTTCAGGGGGTCCGCATACCAATCGGTGAGGCGCTGAGCGTTCACGGTCAGGCTCTCTTCATGCCAGAGTAGCATGCTGATCTTGCGTTGACCCAGTGGAAGCGTGAAATCATAGACCGACCTGAACCAGTCAAGGGCCACCTGATAGTGTCCGTTGGTCTGCAACTGGAGGGCGATCTGCATGGGTAGGAATAGGACACCTCGTTGAGCAGATCGAGCATCGCTTCATTTTCGAGGTCGCTGTTAAGTTCCCACAAAGTGGCGTGCACCTCCCTTTGAAGATCCTGCGCTTCTTGTCCACCAGCGGGTCCGATATTGGGAACCACGCTGATCCGCGGTGCGAGATGGATGATGCCGTATTCCCAATCGAGGATCCCAGGATCAGCGATATTCGCAAGCACCGGCACCAATTGGATGCTCCGGTTCCACCCGAGGCCAAGATCATCCTGCAGAATGGCCAAGGGGTAGTAATTGATGAACCGACCATCCGGGTTCATGGAAACGAACTGTGCGCGCGGATTGCCTAAGGGAACGGTGCCGACGACCCCAACTGGTTCCGCTGCCTGAGCATTGAAGATATCTGCGGAATAGGAGGTTACGCGCAATGCTTCCTGGTCGTACCAGAAACCCAATAGCTGCGGATCGGTCAATGGGTCGGCCTGATAGACCATGAGCCGTTGGAGCAGTGTGGATGGGATAACGCGATAATAGTCCTGACCGGAGCCTCCTTTCCGGACCACTCGGTTCTCCCACCCCCCGTTATCCAGATCATAGCGTACCAGGTAGAAGTGTACATATTGTTGCCACCACTCGGTGCCGGGCTGTAGCGTGGGCGCATACCAATAATCAAGTATGGTCCCGTTGAGTCGACGCACATCCGAATTGGGGTGGTTGGTAGTCATCCACCTATCCCAGACGGCCGATTCATTGTACCCGTCCATTTTCGCATTCAACCGCCGAGCAAAGGTCCAGGGCTTGCCGTTCTTGTCCCTGATGGTGAGGGCTATGGTCGAGGACTCCCATGGCGGACTGTTCTTGAGCACGCACAACGCTCGGATCGCAGGGTCGAATTCATCCAAGCCAGGAAGAGGGTCGTAGTTGTGTACGTGAAGGTCGTCGACCGCCACTTCGAACTCTTGGGTTGTTCCTTCATCCCAGAGCATGGTCTGCAAGGAGAACCGCAGCGAGAAGAACTTATTCTTATCGTCGGCCTTGCGGTCGGTAACGAACAGATAGATATGGTCAATGCCGTGCTCGTTGTTCAGGTAACGATCGCATCCGTGTACGACGAGATCGCCATCTTCAAGCCCAGGTATGGTGCCCCAATAGCGAACCTGCTTGGGCGCGGCAATGTCGTTCGTGTCTGTGATCGAATAGTAGAGTCGGCCGGATGCCTTGGCCTTTGCGAAAATGAACTCATACGTGCGTGCCACGTTGTTCGCGGTGCCACACGGTCCCGTTCCCGTGTAGGCCGTCGCCTGCTGGGCGCATGCCACTTCCATGCTTTGCAGGTCCAGCAGGTATCTTTCGTATTCGTGCGCGACGTTGCATGTTTCACCCGGCCCGAAGCGCCGGTTGTTCCGGGTGGCGTTGACCACCTCCCTAAAGGCAGGGGTCTGGTCTTTCCTCAAGCTGGGAAGCAGGACATTCTCCGGGTAGAGGAACACGAACATGGCAGCACGCCAATTGGAATAGCTGCCCATCCAGGTCCAGGCCTCATCAAAATCCTCGCCCTGGTAGCGCACATCAGGGTAGTTTGCAAGGATGTCGCCGGTCCGGGTCTTCCACAGAAACTGTTGGACGGTTTCGATGGCTGCGGCTACACGATTGGTCTTGTAGCAGCAGTTGTTCTCGAGGTCGATCAGCAGCAGGTCCCCAAGGTTGCGCGCACTGACCACAGGATGCTGACCCACCGGGGAAACGGCCTTGATCATAGCATCACGCAGGTGGACCATCATGGCCTCGTCCACCTCGAAGAGCGCTTCATGCCAAGCGTCGAGCACGGTCTTCTCCTGCTCCACGCGCCCCTTGAGCATGCGGCGCCAAAGGATAAGGTCGGTCTCTTCGGCCAGCCACTGAGTGAGCGGCGTGTCAGGCTTCGGCGGGAAGGAGCCGATGGCCTGTTCCCGTAGCTTGAAGTAGTCCTGGGACAGGGTGAGGCCCGCTTCGGTCTCCGCGAGGCGGTAGGCATAGAACTCCCGGCGCTTCTTTACTTGGGCCAGGATGCGTTGCACAATTAACTTTTCCTCTGCGGTGAGCGTGCTGGCGGCAGCCAACAGGTCATAGCAGGCCATCAGCCGATTGAACTCCGATGGGGTCAGGTTGAGCTGCGCGATGCGATGGCGTATATCAGTGCCATCCACTTCCTGCTCACGAATATCGTATAGGCTATCTTCCACGAAGCCCAAATACTGCTTCGTCACCGTGTTGAACTCCGTTGTGCTTGTCAAGGGAAAGGCAGCTATCTCGTTCAGCCAACCACCCGCGCCTGAATCCGGATACTCGGCCGCGCCGTGCATTTGCTGCCAGCGGCTGTTGAAGATCCCGTAAGCCACGCTACCATCCTCCGGCATTTTCATTTCCGCCGGCCCGATAAGGTCGGCATCGATGATGGGCCGTTCGCTGTGCTCGGCCAGCGCATTGAGCCATGCATCTCGGCGGGCCTGGCTGGCGCGCCATAGGGGCAAGGCAGCCTTGCGGAGCTTCCATTGGCCAATACCGGTCTCCAGATCCACCCAGGAATCGACAACAGAAGGCGATAAATGCACCAGTTGTTTATAAGCGCGGTTCAGCGTGTTGTAGAGGCCGTTCAACTCGTTGACCGAGAGCGTTTCGCCATTGTCTTCCTTTGTTCCCAGCGAGATGACCTGCCTCAATTCGGTCTCACTCAACCGAAGGCGCAGCGTCATGAAGGCCACGGCCCAACCCTTCCTTTCAGCATTAGCCAGATCATTGAGCAGCGCGAGGTATTGGTTGTTCTCTGGGAGAGCATTCCAAACAAGGCCAGGCTCAACAAAGGCATGATCCAGCAAGTCCTGAAACGAGCTCGCGTGCTCTGCAATAAGGTCATCTCGATCGGCGACGATCTGTTCACGACGCTCCACTAGCACTTGCCGTGCATCGTTCGTTCCGATCGCGTTTTGGTAGTGTAGCACCGTCACTTCCGGCAGCCCGCGTTCAGTTATATCATCCGGGTCGATGAGCACTGCGCCTTTCAGGCCAGGGAAATGACCCACGCGCGGGGCATGGATCGCGGCCCTGAAATGGATCGGGCTCAATAGTCCTGAGTTCTCTTCCGTCCTCCAAACGTCCCCGGCCTCACTGAGCCTGTTCTTCAACATCTGGATCATGATGCTTTTGAACTCGGCCCATTCATCCTGGCTTAAGCCCCCCTCGGTCTCAAAATCCTGCTCAGCTGCTTTGTTCTGGTCATACAGCACCAGGAACCGTTGCGCCATCGCCAGGTCCAAGTGCCGATTTTTCAAGGATGTCAGCGCGCTCTGTGAGCCGCTGGCTGCTTGTGCAACAAGGGGCCGGATAGTGTCTATCACATCGCCGGCGCTGAAGTTCAAAGGCCAGTTGAGCTGGACGACCGCCCCGGCGTATTGCGTGGTTGTCTGGCCGGTCAAGCGCTCGATCATGGCCGCGCAGTTGCGGATAGGTCGCACGTTGGAATGCACGTCAAGGCCGATGGTGATCGTCCCGCCGAACATGTCCTCCGCGATATCCTCTTCTACCCGGAAATAGGTATTCCCATTCCCCTGGAAGGCGCTGGCGAAAGTGAAAGCCAGGTTGGTTGCAGTACTGAAGGGCGTGTAGACAAGGGCAGATCCAGTCGTAGGTAGTGCTCCTCCGAATGCTACAATGATCTTATCTGCACTGAACACGTCCTTGGCCTTGGCGGAGAAGGGTGTTACACTTGGTAAGGGACCATCCAAAGCGGCCCATTCCGCATCGATCCATTCACGACGCTTCTTCCAAATATTGAACGGGGCGGGATCCCCGTTCACCGAGGTATTGGATGGATGCCGCAGGTCATCGATCGTGACCACATCGGGGTCGATGATCACCTCACGATCCACTGCACTCGATCGCCAATATGGCGTAGAGAGCTTATGGGCCTTGACCCAATCCTCTCGCAACTTGGCCTTTTTCCATTGCTCCACCTTGCTCTCCGGTGTGCCATCGAACACATCGCGCACAGTGTCACGTAATCCGAAGAGCTTTTCCAAGCCTTTGGGATGATCGTTCGGATCGGCAGCGCCTTCGCCCTCCACTATGTTGGCCGGATCGGAGAGGTCTATAAGCAACTGCTCCAACGTTGGGCCGTTCGCGTCTTCACGTATCACTCCCATGCGGTCGGCCAGTCGCTGGAGCCCCTTCTCATCCGTACTAGCTCTGGCGATACGCAACTCAGCATAGCTGGTGCCCAATTTGCCAAGCAGCAATTCATACGCCTGCATGAGGTACTCCTTCTCCTCGGAAGCAAAGGCTGCGGCCGGGTCTACGTCCGGCGGGTTCGTTTGCAAGTAGGCGCGGAGTACCTCTGCTGCGATGCGGTTCTGGCAAAGCTGCTCCTTCATCTGTGAGCAGGAAGCCCGCAGCCCAGTGAAGGATTGCTTGAAGTTGTTCTGAAGAAATCCCCAATTGATCTGTGCATCGTCCACCCTGATGTGTTGTTTGGTGAACGAGAGCAGGTCGGCGAGATAAGCCAGGGGGCTCACCCCTGACTTGCAATCGGGGCAGTCACAGTTCTGCGCGCCACCTATGGCAGAAGGGACGGATCCATCGTGGATCGGTGCAGCAGTGGCCGCAGCAGCCATCTGGTTCACACCGTGCATATGCCCTGCCTTGGCCATGTAGTGGATAGCCCCCGAACCGAAGTCGCCGAAGAGGTCACTATTCTCTTCAACAAATAGACCTTGCGGGGCCAGTGCGATATCGGCGATGCTTTCATAGCCGCGTGTATACAGTGTGTTGTTCTTGGCAACATCCTGCTGTATCAATTCCAAACTCGCCAAGCCGTCGAGCTTCTTGAGGTCCGCATTGGTCTTGTCGATAGTGTCAGTCGGCAGGTTCTTCAGGGAGCCGAGCCTCCGGATATCCTCCAGACGTGTGATGGATAGGGACTGAGAAGCCAGATACGCCAGAACATCCGCTGGTACGGCAACGCTGGTTGAGGCGATGGTCTTCGACGTGGACGCTGCGGGTGTGAACGCGAACGAGGAGACCACTGGCGTACGTGGATCGGCAGGGTCAAAGTCCAAGGTAACGACCTGCGGTGAACCCAATTCCGAATGAGTGAACTTGAAACGGAGAGGGTAGAGCGCGCTTGCACCATTCAGCACAGTGAAGGATATCCGGTAATAGCCCTGATGGTTGGTGGTCGTGCTACCGAAATGCCGAACTGTGCTTGTGAAGTGCAGATCCTCGCAAGTCACTTTCACTTTGGCCTTTGGCTGGGATGGGTCACTCGTGTTGAGTACCCTCCCAAGGAAGCGATAGGTGACCGAGCGAGCAGCGATGAACTGGTCCGCAGTGATTAGGTAGTAGTCCGCTAGTGCCTCGAAAAAGACTTCACCTTGCAGCGCGCGGGCGGCCGCATCGGTGGCTGTCGACACTGCCTCGAGCATCTCCCAATCATTGCGCTTCGTGCCGCGGTAGCTCTCCATTGCCAACCGCAAGGCGTTGTACTTGCTGGATGGGTATAACGCCAAGAGTGCTGGAACGAGCTTGTCGATCAATACCTGCTCTTGCGGTGTGGGGTTGGCAGGATCGACCGGCGTGACGGATGCGACCAATGCGGCAGCCGTGGTAGAAAGTGATTTCCAGAACTCCTTGAAATGTGCTTGCGGGAATGTCTGAAGCTCGGCCCCCAACGCCGCCCGGGTTGATGCTGTGAAGGCCCAGATATCTTTAAAACCTGGCGTGCTCTCCAGCTCCGTTACCAACACATTCGCTTCGGTAGCGTCGATGGATGGGAAGAAGCTCGTGAAGTCGAGGTAGGTCTGTGCCATGGTCGATAGCGCTAAGGTGATCGCGACTAAAGAAATGCTGGTGTTGTGCGCATATTGCACATCTCTCGTTCGATTGAGGTGTTGATAAAGCTGTTGGATCGCCTTGTATTCGTTGGTAGGCTGGCGTTCTCTCTGTTGATAACTAAGCGTGGAAAATTGTCCGGTGAGTGACCAGTAGTTAGTGAGCACACCGATCAATTAACACTATCATAATGCAGGTCCACAGCTCCAGGGGATAGGGGAGGTGGCCCTTGCCCAGATCGCTTCGGCAATAGTCAGGGACGACCTTCATCAATGAGTTGGAGCGCGCCCGCGAGAATGTGCTTCAACCCGATCTATCTCAACGCCAGGGCTATTCTCACAATTCACGATCGATCGTTCGATCCTCACGATACCGGCATGTCGGGAAGGCTCCCACACGCCAACTACTTTGCCTACCGCTAAGAAAGCAGAACACTCAATGCACACCCGCTTCCACACCTGGCTAGAGTCCACCGCCCTCGGACGGTTGGTGTGCGGCTGGTTGCGTGTCTTGGGTGTGGCAGAGCCCCTCGAATTGCCAAGTATGGTTCAAGGCGCAAAGGATCCGAACGTTTTGGCCATGTCGTCGAACACTGTGGCTATGTCCGGGAACATTTCCGCTATGACGTCGGTCTCAGAGGCTATGTCCGGCGACTATTCCGTTATAACGTCGGACTCAGCGGCAATGTCCGGGAACATTTCTGCTATGCAGTCGGACTTAGCCGCTATGTCCGGGAACATTTCCGCTATGCCAGGGAACTCTGAGGTTATGTCCGGGAGCATTTCCGTAATGACGTCGAACTCTGCGGCGATGTCCGAAGACATTTCCGCTATGCCGGCGAACTCAGCGGTGATTTCCGGGAACATTTCCGCTATGACGACGAACACTGCGGCGATGTCCGAAGTCATTTACGGTGTGCCGTCGAACACTTCGGCAATGTCAGGGGTACCCAGCCCTTCCCGCAGGGAACGGTTCACCCGTCTTCCGGCTATACGTGCGTTGCTTGCCTTCATTGCTTGTCTCGTGTCGAAGCTGCTCAAGGGGCTTGAGCCCCAATGGTGGTCCGCCATGACCCCCGAAGAAAGGAAAGCGTTCAATGCGATGCCCTTTGATGAGTTGTTTTGCTTGGAATACCAGACACTAAGCACGCTCCAAGTCTGGAGGAAGTATCAACGTCGGCAGAAGCGCGTGCTGCGCTTTAGGATTGATGAGCCTGCCGAACGGACCGTACCGGTGCATTCGTTGCCCAGATTATTATTCGCAATTCTCTTCGTCTTTGCGTGCCGCCTACTGAGCCTCTTCGCGCCAGCAATTCGGCATTTGCTCACCGGGTCGCTACCCCTGCACGGTCGTGCTGCAGGCAGCGCGTGCATCGCACGCCCCCCGCCTTTCGCGGCATCCTTCTGGTCCGTTCGCTGAGAGTGGTGCCCCCCTACATGTTGGGGATGGCGTCACCCAGGGTACGCCTGTGTTCGGTTGCACAGTGCGGAGGGGAAGGAGCTGTCTGGCGGTGAGCGCTCACCGTGCTGCAGCTGTGGAACCCGCACGGACCTCGATCGGCTGCTCCGCCAGGACCCTCTGGTCAACCCCGAACCAATCTTTTTTTTCCTCACCGCGGTATCCGGCATTGCGCTGGACCGCACTAACAAGAGCATAGCCAATGAGCTACCTCGTTAGACGTTTTTCGCGGCTGCCGCCCTTGGCTTTGGCGGCCCGCAGCCTAGTGATCGAGCAGGGTGTTGGCAGCAACCTTGCTTTCAGTTCCCTGGCCGCAGCCATCCTGGTGTTGACCGCCAAGCGCGTTGCGCTGGAGCAGGCCATCAGCGAAGCTGCGGATGGTGGTCGCACAGCGATCGCCCGCCGCCGTGCCGCGCAGCGCGAACTGTACGATGAGCTGAACAGGCTTGCGGACAGTGTGTCCAGCATTGCCGGCAAGGACGACGTGCTGATCATCAGCGTGGGCTTCTTTGTCCGCTCCAACGGTAACTCGTTGATGGAGATCCCCCGGCCGCTGAAGCTGCGTGCGCAGCTCCGCGACCATCTGGGCGAAGTACTCCTCGACTGGGCCACCACCCCCGGAGCCAGCCTCTATGTTATCCAGCACAATGGCGTTTCGCCGGATGATGCTGGCGCATGGAAGGAGGTGGGCGAGACCACGCGTATCCGGCACATTGTGAAAGGCCTGGCCAGCGCCAAGGAGCATTGGTTCCGCGTGCGCGCGACCGGCACCAAGGGCACCAGCCCCTGGAGCGATGTGGCACACACCCTGGTGCGCTGAGCAGCGCACTTCCCTGCCAGGCAGGAGGACATCTCTATGAACTAGCAGCCCCGCGAGAGCGGGGTTGTTCGTTTCGGGGTGGTCGGCCACAGCGGTCGTTATTCAGTCGTGCGGTGTATGGCACAAGTAGGAGCTTGTAGGGTGTAGTGGGGCGCCTCGTTCCACAATGCATAAGGCACAGGCTCCTCGAGCACAACAAAGCCCCCTCACCACAGGTGAAGGGGCTTAGCGTATGGGGAGAGGCCGACTCAGCGCCGGTTCAAGTACACCATCACATAATACAGCAGCGTTCCGATGGAGCCGATGGCGGCCACCACGTAGGTGCGGGCGGCCCATTTCAGGGCATCGGCGCTCAGGGCGTGCTCACTGCTGGTGACGATGCCGCGGGTGCTCATCCAGGCCAGGGCGCGTTTGCTGGCGTCGTACTCCACGGGCAAGGTCACCAGGCTGAACAGGGTGGTGAGCGCGAAGAGCACGATGCCGATGAGCAGCAGCTGCGGGAAGCTGTTGATCAGGAGGATGCCCCCCAAGAGGATCCACTGCAGCCAATGCGACACCAGGCTCACGGCCGGCACCAGTTTGCTGCGCATCTCCAGCCACTTGTAGGCGGTGGCATGCTGCACGGCGTGGCCCACCTCGTGCGCCGCCACCGCAGCGGCGGCGGCATTACGGGCGTGGTACACGGGCTCGCTGAGGTTCACCGTGCGGTTCGCCGGGTTGTAGTGGTCGGTGAGCTGGCCGGGGACGCTGATCACTTTCACACCTGAAATGCCGTGGTCCGCCAACATGCGTTCCGCGATCTCCCGTCCGCTCATGCCGTTCTGCAAAGGCGTACGGGAATACTTCTCGAAGCGGTCCTTCAACTGTTTGCCCACCAGCCAGCTTGCCAGCATGATGAGGCCCATGATCAGATATGCTCCGCCCATTGTGGTCGTTCCTTGGTTTGGTACCTGATCAGCAAACAGGGGACCGAAGCCAGCGGTTCGGTCAGATCGGCAGCGGAGGAGGGGGCGGGCCGGGAATGTGTGAGGTGTGAACTGTGCGGTGTGAACTGTGAGGTACCTAACTCGGCTGCTACTTCACAGATCACAGATCAGCCTTCACCCCTGACACCTCGACCGCGTCTACTCCCCGGCCGCTTCGGCCTTTTTGATCTCCTGGTCCAGGATCTCGTCCAGCACCTTCAGTTCCTGTTCGCTCATCTTGGCCTCGGTGCGGGCCTGCTTCTTCATGTAGCGGAACATGGCGTTCTTCTTGATCTCGTAGGCCACGTACACCGTGTAGTCCTTGCTGGTCTCGTTGAAGTAGGTCTCCTCGCCGATCTTCCGCAGGTCGGCCAGTTCGGTGTTCATCACCTCGCGGATCAGGCTCTGGAACTTGTCGGCCACATCGGCGGCATTGGCGTTCTCGGTCTGGCCCAGGTACTGGTCAGTGACTGCGCGGATGTTGGTGCCCGCCTGTGCCGCCACCTGGTTCTTGGCCTCGATGTCCGCCTTGCCCCGGGCGATGTTCTGCTTGATGCTGACGCCCTGGCCCGTGCCCCGGAACCAGGCCGCATTGCTCTCGTACTTGCTGCCGCTGAAGGGCTGGTCCACCTTGGTGCCGGCCGGTGAGCTTTTGCTCTTGCAGGCGGGGAGGCTCACGGTCAGGGTCAAGGCCGCGATCGCAAGCAGGGACAGGGTGGGGCGAAGGGTCATCATGGTTCGGGTTTCGGAGTTCGGTGCTGCAAAGAAAACACCGTGCCAGCTTTGGGTGAGGGAGACCCAGCAATGGATCGGAAGGAACGACGGAGCAGGGAACAGCGGACCTGTCGGGACGGCAGGCGTGTCCACCCTTCGCGGATCCTCGCGAGCACACGGATCATGCGGCCAGGAAGGCTTCGCCCTCCTGAGTATGATCAGGAGTAAAGAACCGGGAATGGACGTGGATGAACGTCAATAAAGGAGAAGGCATTCCCGTTCATCTCCGTCCATTCACGGTCATAAAAGGAGTACTTGCGGACGCTCAGGTCGAGGTGGCCCATTGCGGGGGCACTCGGCCTTTTTCGAGTTCTCCCGAGACCACGCCATTCGGGACGTGTCCATCAGTGGTTGGAAGCATTTCTCCATATCAGTGACGGACAGTTGAAGCCCGGGGAGCAGAGGCGCTTGCTTTCCTCGCAAGTGGTTGCATCTTTCGGACAAATTCACCGGACATGAGAGCGTTAAAGACGATCCTGATCATCCTGGCGGCCCTGTTGGGGCTGCTGGTCATTCTGGGCCTCGTAGGCCCGGCCAGTTACCGGGTGGAGCGGTCCACCGTCATCGCGGCACCGCCCGAAGTGGTGTACGGCTACGTGAGCCGACTGTCCAGCATGAAGGAGTGGGGCCCTTGGCAGGAGATGGACAAGGACCAGGTGCAGTCCATCGAGGGTACCGACGGTACGGTAGGGGCTGTGTGGAAATGGGAAGGGGATACCGTGGGCATCGGCATGCAAACGTTGACGGCCCTGGAGCCGAACAAGAGCGTGCGTGCCGAGCTGAAGTTCCTGGAGCCCATGGAGTCCGTGAGCACGGCGACCTATGACCTGCAGGCCTTGGGCGATAGCACTATGTTGACCTGGGGCTTGGAAGGCGAGAACGGGTTCGTCGGAAAGATCTTTGGGGTGTTCATGGATATGGACGAGATGCTTGGTCCTGATTTCGAGAAGGGTCTGGCGAACTTGAAAGGCATGGCGGAAGCACAACATGAAGCCGCGCGCACGTCCATGGCGTCGAAGACCGTGGGGGGCTACGTGATCGAGACCGTTGATCGTCCGGAGACCGTGTACGTGGGCAAACGTGCCACCGTGAAGTTCGATGCGATGACCGAGTTCTACGGGAAGACCTATGCTGCTGCGGGTCCCGCGATCGGCAAGGCCGGGCTGGAAATGGCCGGATACCCCTGCGGCGTGTTCTTCCAGTGGGATGAAAAGAAAGGACAGGCCGACATGATGGCTGCGATGCCGGTGAAAGCGGCCAGCGACCTGAAGGTGGCCGGCATGGATGTACACGTGGTGCCCGCTTCCAAAATGCTCCAGGTGGCCTACTACGGTCCCTATGACGGAAGTGCCAAAGCCCACTATGCCATCGATGAGCACATCAAGGCGCAAGGCCTGACGCACTATGGCAACGTGATCGAGGAGTATGTCACCGATCCGGGGTCAGAGCCTGACACCAGCAAGTGGCTGACCAACATCTACTACATGATCAAGTGATCGATCGGCAGATCGCAACGGAAAGCCCCGGCCATGGACCGGGGCTTTTCCATGAACGATCGTGGAACGTCTCCGGGATGCAGGTCCCTGCGGAGGCTCTCGATCACCCGACCTTCGGTGCGCCATGTTGACCCTGAGCTACGCGCCGTATCGCCTTCGGTTCCGGACCCCGTTCGGCACGGCCCATGGCATGCGGGACGGGACCGACGCTGTGTTCATCCGCTTGGAACAATTCGGGGTACAGGGCTATGGCGAGTGCACCATGCCGCCCTATGTGGAGGAGGATCAGGCCAGCGTGATCCGAGTTCTCCATCATCCCGAGCTGGCAAGGGCCGTTCGGACGGGCGCGGATGCGCTGGAGGCATTCCTGGCCAGACCGGATGTGCGTCTCCAGCCAGCGTTCAGGTCGGGCCTTTATACAGCGTATATTGACCTGATAAACAAGGAAAAAGGAACATCTGTATCGAGCGGATCCGAAGGTCTGGGAAAGGCCTTGGCGATGATCACCTTGGGCCATGGTGCCGTGGACGATTACGCGGATCGGGTGCGGCAGCTGGAGCCGGGTTTTCCTGTGCTGAAGATCAAACTGGGAACGCCGGACGATCGGCAGATCCTGAAGGCGGTGACTCAGGCGGATGAGCGGCCGTTGTTGCTCGACGCGAACCAAGGCTGGCGTTCATTGGACGAAGCGCTGAAGGTCCTGGAAGTGCTTGATCCACAGCAGATCATCGGTATTGAGCAGCCCTTTGCCAAGGAGCGCTGGGACCTGCACGAGGCCTTGACGGAGCGTGCCGAGGTGCTGGTGATCGCCGATGAGAGCATTCAAGGGCTGGCGGAACTGGAGCGTGCGCCAGGCGTGTTCGGGGGCGTGAACCTGAAGCTGATGAAGTGCGGGGGCCTGGACCATGCCGCCCAGATGGCAGGTCGGGCGCGTGAGCTGGGCCTGAAGTTGATGCTGGGCTCCATGAGCGAAAGCTCCTTGGGCTGTGCGACCATGCTGGCCTTGGCAGGGTTGGCTGACCTGGCGGACCTGGACGGACCGTGGTTGCTGAGCAACGATCCGTTCACCGGGTTGGGCTTGGAGAAAGGGCGCTTCACGGTCCAGGGCAACGAAGCCGGGTTCGGTGTCAAGCTGCGTCCTGGACTGATCCCCTCATGGATCCCAATTGGCGCATAATTTATATTATGTTAAGTTGTAATCTTTTGAACCCCTAGCCTTTGGCTATGGTTCTGAGTTCACGGCTCCCCACGAAGACCTACTCATCAACTTGTCCGGGTACAATGAAAAAGGCCGGACTTTCGTCCGGCCCTTTCAGGATCAATAGGCTTGGCAACTACTGCCCGAGCTTGCTCTTCATGGCGGCGAACTTCGCCTGGTCGTTCGTCTTTGCGTAGAGCTTCATCAGCTGCTGCATGGTCTGCACGTCCGTGGCATCCAACTCGTGGGCTGACTCGAAATAAGGCACAGCCTTCAGGTAGATGTCATCGGCCACCTTCTTGCACTTCATGTACTCCGTGTCGCTCTTGATCAGGTTGCACTTCTCGTACTCGTATGCAGCGCGGTTGTTGTACAGCACGCCGATGTTGAAGTAGGCATCGAAATACTTCGGGTCCTTGGCGATGCTCGACTTGTAGGCCTGCTCAGCCTTGTCGTACCACATGTTCATGGCGGCCTCATCTTTGGCATCCGTGGCGGCGCTGGCCTTCTTGTCGAACAGGCTGCCCTGCACGGAATAAAGCACGGCGTTCTCGGGGTCCTTCTCAATGGCCAGGGCCACGCTCGCCTCCGCCTCCTCCGACCGTTCGGCTGCCAGGAGGTAGCTCATCTCATCCAGGATAATGTCCTTGTTATCAGGGAACTTGGCGCGTCCCTCTTGAATGGTGGTGATAGCCCCGTTCAGGTCCTCGGACTTCCGCTGAAGACCGGCGATGTAGCGGTAGATCTCCGGCTTGGAGTAGCCTGCTGCCAGAGCATCGCGGTAGCGCTTGATCGCGTTGGGCATATCGCCCTTCGCCTCGTAGGCCAGGGCCGAGTTGAACACAGCATTGGTGTCCACCTGCCCGAAGTTGGAGGCGATGCGTTCGGCGATACCGTACTTGGCGATGGCCTTGTCATACTCCTTCGCCGAAAAGGCATCGTTGCCGGCGTTCAGGGAAACTCCCTGCAGCGCCCCCAGCGCCCGGACGTTCTCCACCTTATAGCTGCCCTTGGTGTCCAGCTCATTGGCCTTCAGGTAGCTGTCCACCGAACGCTCCAAGGCATCGGGGAACTGCGTCTTCAGGGCCTCATCTTCCCCCATGGCGATCAGTCGGTAGATGTCACCGCGATAACGCCAAGCCTTTTCCGTAGCGCCCGTCTTGGCGTCGAGGATGGCAGGTTCGATGAACTCGACGGCCTTTGCCAGCTTGCCGTCGTTCATATAGTTGTAGGCGCTGACCACATTGGCGTTCTGGGCGCTGAGGCCCAAGGTCACAGTGGTAAGAGCGATGGTGAGAAAGGTCTTCATGGGGTGCGTTCAGTGATCTGAGGTCATTCCTCGTTGGTGCCATTATCAACTTCGGTGCCATTCGCATCGGGTGCAGGTCCGTCGCCACCTTCCGTGGTTCCGTCCTCCACCACATCATCCTCCTTCAGTGCGCCGTCCACCTTGGCGACGGCTGCGATCTGGTCGTTCTTGCGAAGCTCGATCAAGCGGACGCCCTGTGTGGCACGTCCCAGCACCCGCATCTCGTCCAGGCCCATCCGGATGGTCATGCCGCTGCGGTTGATGATCATCAACTGGTCATCGTCCTTCACGTCCTTGATGGCGATCAGGCTGCCGGTCTTGTCCGTCACCTGCAGGGTCTTCACCCCTTTGCCACCGCGGTTCACCATGCGGTAGGCGAACTCCATCTCCTCGCCCTCGCTGTTGAAGATCCGTTCTTCCTTGCTCTTTTCCTCCGGCTCGGAGCCTTCGCCCTCGCCTTCCGCTTTCTTGGATCGGGTGACCAGCATGGCCGAGCGCTTGCCGTAGCCTTTCTCGCTCACCACCAGCACTTGGCGGGTGAGGAGCTCGGAACTGTCCACTGCGATCATGCCGATGACCTCGTTGGTCTCGGATCCACCGCTGAGGTTCATGCCGCGTACACCGCTGGCATTGCGGCCCATCGGACGCACATCCTGCTCGTTGAAGTGCACCGCGCGTCCGTCGCTGCTCGCCAGGATGATGTGGCTCTTACCGGTGGTCAACTTGGCCTCCAGCAGTTCGTCGTTCTCCCGGATGTTCACCGCGATGATACCGTTCGAACGGGGACGGCTGTAGGCTTCCAGCGTGGTCTTCTTGATCACGCCTTTCTTCGTGCACAGCACCACGAAGTGGTTGTTCAGGTGCTCCTCGCTCTTCAGGTCGGTCACGTTCAGGTAGGCCACCACCTTATCGTCGCCCTCGATCTGCACCAGGTTCTGGATCGCCCGGCCCTTGCTCTGGCGGGTGCCCTCGGGGATGTCATAGACCCGCATCCAGTAACAGCGGCCCTTCTGGGTGAAGATCAGCAGGTAGTTGTGGTTGGTGGCCACGAACAGGTGCTCCAGAAAGTCCTCGTCCCGGGTGGTGCTGCCCTTGCTGCCGACCCCTCCCCGGCCCTGTGTCCGGAACTCGCTGAGGCTGGTGCGTTTGATGTAGCCCAGGTGGCTGATGGTCACCACCACCGCCTCGTCAGCGATGAGGTCCTCCATGCGCATGTCGCCGCTGCTGGAAACGATCTGCGTGCGGCGCTTGTCCCCATATTTCTCCTTGATCTCCAGGGTCTCGTCCTTCACGATCTGCATCCGCAGGTTCTCGTCGGCCAGCACGGAACGCAGGTAGTCGATGAGCTTCATAAGCTCGGCATACTCCTCCTTGATCTTGTCGCGCTCCAATCCGGTAAGGCGCTGCAGGCGCATGTCCAGGATGGCCCTGGCCTGGATCTCGCTCAGGCCGAAGGAGGACATCAGTCCCTCGCGGGCGATGTCCGGGGTCTGGCTGGCACGGATCAGGGCGATCACGGCGTCCAGGTGGTCCAGGGCGATGAGCAGTCCTTCCAGGATGTGGGCGCGCTCCTCGGCCTTGCGCAGGTCGAACTTCGTGCGGCGCACGATCACGTCCAGGCGGTGGTCCACGAAGTGGCCGATCATGGCCTTGAGACCCAGCAACACCGGACGGCCACCGACCAGCGCGATGTTGTTGAAGCTGAAGCTGGTCTGCAGCGAACTGTACTTGAACAACTGGTTGAGGACCACGGTGCCCATGGCCTCGCGCTTCACCTCATAGGCGATGCGTATGCCTGTGCGGTCGCTGTAGTCGTTCACATCGCTGATGCCCTCGATACGCTTGTCGTTCACCAGGTCGGCCACACCCTTCACGAGCTGCACGGCCTTGTTGGTCTGGAAGGGGATCTCCGTGCAGATGATGGTCTCGCGACCGGTGCGGTCATCCTCTTCAATGTGGCAGGCGGCCCGCAGGACCAGCTTTCCGCGGCCTGTCTCGTAGGCTTCACGGATGCCTTCCACGCCGTGGATGACGCCGCCGGTCGGGAAGTCGGGACCCTTGATGTGCTGCATCAGGCCGTCCACGTCGATGTCCTTGTTCTCGATGTAGGCCGCGATGGCGTCACACACCTCGCTGAGGTTGTGGGGCGGCATGTTGGTGGCCATACCCACCGCGATGCCGGCCGCGCCGTTCACCAGCAGATTCGGCACCTTGGTGGGCATCACACTGGGCTCTTCCAGCGTGTCATCGAAGTTGGGACGCATGTCCACCGTTTCCTTGTCCAGGTCGGCGAGCACCTCCTCGGCGATCTTCCGCAGGCGGGCCTCGGTGTATCGCATCGCTGCGGGGCTGTCCCCGTCAATACTGCCGAAGTTCCCCTGCCCGTCCACCAATGGGTAACGCAGGCTCCACTCCTGGGCCATGCGCACCATGGCGTCATAGACACTGCCATCGCCGTGCGGGTGGTACTTACCCAGTACCTCACCTACGATACGGGCGCTCTTCTTGTGGGCCCTGTTGCTGAGCACCCCCAGGTCCTGCATGCCGTAGAGCACGCGGCGGTGCACCGGCTTCAGTCCGTCGCGCACGTCGGGCAGGGCCCGGCTCACGATCACCGACATCGAATAATCGATGTAGGCGGTGCGCATTTCGTTCTCGATGTTGATCGGAATGATCTTCTCTCCTTCTGCCATGTCTGTCAGTTCGTCACTGGCCCGGTCCTTGCTGGACAGGCCTCCCGAAAGGGAGCCCGAAAGTAGTCCGATCGGCCGATCCTGAAGGCCTAGAACTTATTCACAGACGCACACGGAACTGTGGATAAATGCGAAGTCCGGGAACAGGTCGCTCGCAGGGGCGTTGAATAGCTTGCCCCCGCTGTTCTGACGGCTAACTTCGCAAGAGCGGGACACCATCGGTAGCACCATAGAATACGAACCCCCAACGATCCAGAATGGACGCCAAATTCTCACCCCGGGTCCGCGACGTCATCACCTTCAGTCGCGAGGAGGCCCTGCGCTTGGGTCACAACTATATCGGCATCGAGCACATCCTGCTCGGCCTCATCCGCGAAGGTGAGGGCAATGCCGTGAAGATCCTGCACCGACTGGATGTGGACCTCGACGAGCTGCGCAAGGTCGTGGAAGGTTCCATGGAGCCCGCCAGCGCCATGCGCCCACCGGACAAGGACAAGATCACGCTGGTGAAGCAGGCTGAGAAGATGCTGAAGATCACCTTCCTGGAGGCCAAGCTGTTCAAGAGCGCACAGATCGACACCGAGCACCTGCTGCTGAGCATGCTGAAGGACGAGGACAACCTCGCCACCCGCACGCTGCACAAGTTCCGCGTGGACTATGACAACGTGAAGCACGAGGTGGATGCCATCCTGGCTGATGGCGGCGTGGGCGGCGAACCTTACACCAGCAGCAAGCCACCCAAGGCCCAAGGCCCGCAGGGCACGGAAGATGATGATGATGACAGCGGCAGCTTCGCAGCTGGCGGGGGGGGCGGTCAGCGCAAGCAGGGCGACAGCAAGAGCAAGACCCCCGTGCTGGACAATTTCGGGCGCGACCTCACCAAGATGGCCGAGGAGGGCAAGTTGGATCCCATCGTTGGACGCGAAAAGGAGATCGAGCGGGTAAGCCAGATCCTTTCACGCCGCAAGAAGAACAACCCGGTGCTCATCGGGGAGCCCGGTGTGGGCAAGAGCGCCATTGCGGAGGGCCTGGCCCTGCGCATCATCCAGCGCAAGGTGAGCCGCGTGCTCTTCGGCAAGCGCATCGTGGCGCTGGACATCGCCTCCCTGGTGGCCGGCACCAAGTACCGCGGGCAGTTCGAGGAGCGCATGAAGGCGGTGATGAACGAGTTGGAGAACAGCCCGGACGTGATCCTCTTCATCGACGAGATCCACACCATCGTGGGCGCCGGAGGTGCCAGCGGATCGTTGGACGCCAGCAACATGTTCAAGCCCGCCCTGGCGCGTGGCGAGATCCAGTGCATCGGTGCCACCACCCTGGATGAGTACCGCCAGTACATCGAGAAGGACGGTGCCTTGGAGCGACGCTTCCAGAAGGTGTTGGTGGAGCCCACTTCGGTGGACGAGACCATCCAGATCCTCAACAACATCAAGGAGAAGTACGAGGATCACCACAACGTGAACTTCACCCCGGAGGCGATCGACGCCTGCGTGAAGCTGACCAACCGCTACATCACCGACCGCCACCTGCCCGACAAGGCCATCGACGCGATGGACGAATCCGGCAGTCGCGTGCACATCAGCAACATCGTGGTGCCCAAGGCGATCCTCGACGTGGAGCAGAAGATCGAGGACATCAAGGAGGAAAAGAACAAGGTGGTGCGCAGCCAGCGCTACGAGGAGGCCGCCAAGCTCCGCGACAAGGAGCGGCAGTTGCTGGAGGAACTGGAGCGCGCCAAGAAACAGTGGGAGGAGGAAAGCAAGAGCAACCGCACCACGGTGACCGAGGAGAACGTGGCCGAAGTGGTGGCCATGATGAGCGGGATCCCCGTGACGCGCATCGCCGAGAAGGAAAGTGGCAAGCTGCGTCGCATGAAGGAGGAGATGAGCGGCAAGGTCATCGGTCAGGAAGAGGCCGTGGGCAAGGTGGTCAAGGCCATCCAGCGCAATCGTGCAGGTCTGAAGGACCCCAACCGCCCCATCGGCAGCTTCATCTTCCTGGGTCCCACCGGCGTTGGTAAGACGCAGCTGGCCAAGGAGTTGGCGCGTTACCTGTTCGATACCGATGATGCCCTGATCCGGATCGATATGAGCGAGTACATGGAGAAGTTCTCCGTGAGCCGCTTGATCGGTGCGCCTCCCGGCTACGTGGGGTATGAGGAAGGTGGGCAGCTCACCGAGAAGGTGCGTCGCCGCCCCTACTCCATCATCCTGCTCGACGAGATCGAGAAGGCGCACCCGGATGTGTTCAACCTGCTGCTGCAGGCCTTGGACGATGGCAAGATGACCGACAGCCTGGGTCGTCACATCGACTTCAAGAACTCGATCATCATCATGACCTCCAACATCGGGGCACGTGACCTGAGCGACTTCGGCAAGGGCGTCGGGTTCGGCACATCGGCCAAGGCGGCGGGCCAGGACGACAGCAACCGTGGCGTGGTGGAGAAAGCCCTGAAGAAGGCCTTCGCTCCGGAGTTCCTCAACAGGATCGACGACATCATCATGTTCAACAGCCTGAAGCGCGAGGACATCCACAAGATCATCGACATCGAACTGGGACACCTGTACAAGCGCATCAATGAGCTGGGCTACGACCTGAAGCTCACCGATGAGGCGAAGGACTTCCTGGGCGAGAAGGGCTACGACGAGAAGTTCGGTGCACGCCCCCTGAAGCGTGCCATCCAGAAGTTCATCGAGGACCCGATGGCCGAGGAGATCATCAACCAGGCCGTGGAGGAAGGTGACAAGTTGGTGGTGGGCCTGAACAAGGACCGCACGGACGTCACCATCAAGGTGACCAAGGGCAAGAAGAAGGTGGGCAAGGCCGATGGCGAGAGCAAGGAGCTGCCCCCTGCTGCGGAGACCGAGTAGTTCGCGCTACCTCATAGACACGCAAAAGCCCGGTCCGCCGGGCTTTTGTCGTTGATGCGAGCGGGTCAGGCCTTACCAGCCCATGTCATTGTCCGGCGAACGACGCAACCGGGTACTGAAGGTCATGCCGAAGATCAGGGACTGATAGTTGGATTCCTCCGCCACCTCGCGCCTGCCCGGAAAACTCTCCAGCCCGAGGTCCGATGCGGAGAACCGCGTGTTGTCCATCTCGTAGGTCATCGTGAGGCCGAAGGCCAGGTTATCCGTGGCATGCAGGTAGTAGCCCACGCCAGCGCCCCAATGGAACACGCTGGCAGGGGCTTCATCCGGGCAGGTTGCACATTCGTAGACATAGCTGGCCACTCCCAATCTCCCATGCAGCTCGTAGAAGGTGCGTTCGCCGGTGTAGCGTTCGTACTGGACCTTGCCGTAGTAATGCGCACGGCGGATCTCGCCGCTTGTGATCACGGGTGCCAGGGCCCGTTCCTCGATCGCGAACCAGGACATGTTCGCCCCCACTCCTGCCCCCAGGCCTTTGTAGATGGGGAACTGGATGGTGGCACCCAACATGCCCACGGTCTCGGTGACGCTGCTGAAGAGCGGGTTGTTCAGCGGGATCGGAAGGGACAGGTCACCCTTGATGGTGGTGGACACGTCCGGCAGTCGCTTGCGGTCCTGCGCAGTTGCGGTGAGGGAAAGGCCACATATCCAGAGTGCGACCGGGACGATGGTTCTCATTGCCGTTGAAGACGGAATTGGCGCACCGTTCGTTGCGTGTCCGTCCGCATCTCCAGGAAATAAGTCCCGTCCGCTTGTTCGGGAAGAAGCAGTTCCAGGGAATGGCGACCACTGAGGAAGTTCACGGCGTTCCACGGATGCAGCACCGTGTGCGAGGCATCGAGCAGGTTGAACTGGATCTGTTGCGTGTCGGGCACCTTCACCTCAACGAAGATCCGTGCGGGATGGTACACCAGCTCCAACGCGAGCAGTTCGGCATGCAGCACGGCCGGCATGTCCTTGGCCAGGACCGACCGTTTGAATTTCCGCAGGGCCACCACGACCGCCAGGATGGACAAGGTGATGATGAGGGCGGTACGGATGTTCTCCAGGTCCATGGGCTAAAGCACGATCACCCCTTTGATCACCGAAGCAAGGTCATAGCGGGCAACGACGTCATCCGCGTTCATCATCACTTCGCGGATGGTGAGGCTCACGAACTTGCCGCCGGTGGAATAGCGCCGCAGCACTTCACTCTCGGCAGGGAACAGGTCCAGCACGGCCTGGAGCCTTTCCTCGTTGGGTTCGAGCACGAACTTGAACATGTAGACCGAGGGCCACTGATGCACCTCATCAAGCCGATCCCGAAGTCGGTTCTTTGCTTCCTCGCTCAGCATGGTTTTCCTTTACAAAGGTAGTTCACCCTGCGATCGAACCTTTGTGAGGGTCGCGTGTACGGGTGTTCGGATCAAGCGAAAATGAAGGCACTACGGATAGTTGGTTGGTTCTTCGGGATGGTACCGCTGCTCTGCGGCGCTCAAACCGCTGTGCCCTCCGCCGCACCACAGCAGCGCGCCGCACAGGTGCTCGATGGGTATCAGGGAGGTTGGTCCACCGAGGTGGTCGGAGTGAGCACCGGAACAAGTGACCTCCTGTTCGCTGCTCCTGGCACCAGGATCGGTCTGGATGCGTTCCGAAGCGAGCGTAACACGGCTTTGGTCCAAGGGAAAGGCACCCTGCCTTCCAGCACCCGGCATCGGCTGGTGGACCTGCGTGACCAGTTGGCCGCCCAGGACCCCGACGGCTTCGATGTGCACATGGCCAGCTATTACCTGGCCTTCCCGAGCCCTGAAGCACTGGGACATCTGGACCTTGCGGCGCAACGTGATCGGAGCCGGACCGAACTGATCGGCCCGCAACTGGCCGCTGCCGCACAGCGCGGAGACCAGGCGGCCTTATCGCAGTGGAGCACGGACCTACGGTCGCGCGGTCTGGTGGCACCCGGCCTTTGGCGCGTGGCCGAGGACCTGCTGGCCTCAGTGGACAAGAACGGCATCCTGATCACCGCCGGGGAAATGGACGCCTACCCGGCGTGGGCCCTGCAGTCCGCGACCAACAAGCGGCGCGATGTGCTGGTGGTGGATGAGCGGCTGCTCGATGATCGCGCCTATCGCACCCGCATCTGGGCCGAGGCCGGTGCCCAGGGTGCCGTACCCACCACTTCCGGGACCTTCATCGCCGCGCTGTCGACCGCTTCAGCCCGGCCGCTCTTCCTCTCCATGGCCTTGGGCGATCGCATCGATCCGACGTGGAGGCCGCACCTGTACGTGACCGGTATCGCTTTCCGCTTCTCCCGCACGCCGTGTGAGAACATCAAGGACCTGGAGGTCCGCTGGTCCGCCATGAACAAGGCGACCGATGCGGGCCCCCTGTCACAGAACTACCTGATCCCCGCCTCGGTGCTGCTGAAGCACTACCGCAATGTGAACGATGAGGCCGGCATGGCCCGTATGGAACGTTCGCTGCGCACCCTGGGCGTGGAACTGAAGGCCATGGACCGCCTGTACCGCAGTGGCATTCTCCAACACTGAGCCCATGCGACCGTTCAGCAAGGAGTTCGACCGGATGAGCGACGAGCGTCTCATGGAGCTGGTGGTGCGTGGCGAGGAGCGGGCCTTCGCTGCGCTTTACGACCGCTACCACCACCGGATCCTGAACTACTTCCACCGGATGTTGTGGCAGGACCGCGAACTGGCCCGCGACCACCTGCAGGACCTGTTCACCAAACTGGCCCAGCGCCCCGCGAGCTATGACCCGTCAAGGCCTTTCCAGACCTGGCTGTTCAGCGTGGCCAACAACATGTGCAAGAACGCCTACCGCCATGAGGAGGTGGTGCGTGTGGCGGCCTTGGAGATGCGTGCGGCCCCCGACCGTGTGGAGGCCCAGAACGGCGTGGAGGTGGACCGTGAACTGTTCCGCGACCGACTGGATGCTGAGCTGGACCGCCTGGACCCCGATCACAAGGCCACCTTCGTCATGCGCTTTCATGAGGAGTTGGCCATCAAGGAGATCGCCGCGGCCTTCGGCTGTTCCGAGGGAACCGTGAAATCGCGGATCTTTTACACCTTGAAGAAACTGGCCGAGCGCCTGAAGGAATTCGACCCCAATGCCCTGAACGACCATGGAACGGCACGAACGATATGACCCCGAGGATATAGAGCATCTCCTCAGCGAGCGCTCCTTCGATGAGCTGCTGCCGGAGGAACGAGCGTTCGTGCTCCGCCATGTGAGCGGTCGCGAGGAGTACGAGACCATGCGCTCATTGCTCCGCCATGTGCGGAAAGGCGAGCCGGAACGGATGGAGATCACTGCGGACGAGCGCGTGCGCGGAGCTGTCCTCGAGGCCTTCCGCGCGCAGCAACAGCCGCAGTGGCGCATCTGGCTGAACAGTGTGGCGGCGCTGTTCCAGGTCCGCGAGGCGTATGGCTTCTGGCGCCCGGCCATGGCCTTCGGTGGGCTGGCCGTGCTGGTGGGACTGGGTGTCTGGTTCGCTACCACCATGGGCCCTGGTGCTCATGATCAGGTGGCCGAAGTGAAGCAGGTCACCAAGGAGGTGGAGCGCGTCCCCGCCACCCCCAAAGCGGCGGAGGTGGAGGTGAGCCCCGGCCTGAGCGATCAGCAGGCAACGCCGGCATCAGAGGACCTGCGCGAGGAAGGCAATGCCCGCCTGTCCACGGGTGCTCCAGCGGTGGAACCCGCCATGGTCACGGATAATGTTATTTCGGAGATGTACGAGTCTGAAGTGGCGGATCTCGACCTGGATGAACACAAGGTCGTGGTCCGTGAAAAAGATGAGGTGGCGGCTGCCGAGGACATGGTGAGCGAACAACTGCAGGAGGAGTCCATCCGCACGGTCAGCATGGAGGAACTCTCCCGCAACCAGTCAGCGGTGAACATCTCCGGGGTGGCGGTAAAGGAAATTTCCAAAGCCAAGCGCAGGACCACGCTCCCGAACGGGATACGTACGGTTGATGCCGACCCCGAGGTGTGGGCCTTCCTTACGAACGGATGGTAGGCTTGGACCGGAGCGCTGCGCTCGGGTCCCGAACGGTCATTCGACCGTAAAACGCTCGATGAGCGTGAAATCCTTGGTGGTGATCACCAGGCTATGCTCGCCGCGTGGCAGGATGCCTTTGTCCAGGCGACGAATGAGTTCATCCTGCATGGCCTTGCCTTCCTCACGGTAGAGCGTACGTCCCTCGCCATCCTTCACCTCCATGACCACCACACCGATCTTCCGATGATGCTGAAGCTGGATGGTGACGAAGGCGGAACTCCCGGAAGCGCTCACGGAAAGGTGTGACCCGCCTTCATGTCCGCTGCCATCCAAGCGGGGAGCAGCATCGACCAGCCCAGAGGCAGCGATGGAGAGCACAGCGAGGAAGGTGCGAATGGTTGACATCAATACCAAAGGTAACCTGAAGTTTTCGAGATGTGCAAGGCGTGGGCTCAGCTTCCCTCCCACTTCCGCTCGCTCCGGCATTCGATCAGTTCGCCCGAGGCTCCTTTCTGAAGGGCCATTTCAAAGCCGTTGTAGACGCTCCATCCTCCGTGGTCGCCATCCTTGCGCAGGGCCAGGAATCCCACCTGGAGGCCTTCGGTATCGGGCACTTTCCGCAGGATGCGCTGGATCACCTCGCGACAGGCCTCCTCCGCCGTGCGTCCCTGTCGCATCAGTTCCACCACGGCATGGCTGGCCGCCGTGCGGATCATGAGCTCCCCCACCCCGGTGGCACAGGCTGCGCCCACGTCGCCATCCACGAATAGGCCTGCCCCGATGATCGGTGAATCGCCCACGCGGCCATGGATCTTGAACGCCATGCCGCTCGTGGTGCAGCTGCCGGCCAGGCGCCCTTGGGCATCCATGGCGATCATGCCGATGGTGTCATGGTTCTCGATGTTCACCACCGGCTTGTAGTCACTGGTCACCAGCCACTCCTGCCAGGCCTTGCGCACCTCGGGGATCTCCAGTTCGCGCGGTGTGAAGCCGTTCTCCCGGGCCCATTGTTCGGCACCGCTGCCCACCAGCATCACATGCGGGGTCTTCTCCATCACGGCCCGGGCGATGCTCACGGGGTGTTCGAACCGTTGCACGAAGGCCACCGCACCGGCACGTCCATCGTGGTCCTGGATACAGGCATCCAGGGTCACCTTCCCATCGCGGTCCGGCATGCCGCCGAGCCCGACACTGCGGTTGCTGAAGTCGCTTTCCACCACGGCCACGCCCTGTTCCACGGCATCCAGCACGCTGCCACCGCTCTGAAGCACTGTCCACGCCTTGGCATTCGCGTCCATTCCGTGTTTCCAGGTGCTTAGCACGATCGGACCCTGCACTTTCCGTGCGGGCAGGGCTTCCGTCTCAGGCCCCGGCTGCTCGCCACCTGTCATGCAGCCGGTAACGAGGGCAGCCGAACCGGCCAGACCCACTTTCAGGAAATGCCTCCGATCGCTCATCGGGGGCCGAAGATAGCGGCATGGAGGGGCACCGACCCTCTTCCATGATCGCCGGGGTGTGCTCGTTCCATCCACCCCGACTACATTGGTGGCCGCCAACTCCCTTCATGCCAACTTCCAACGCCCGGCCCCTGGCCGTCCTGACGTCCCTCTTCTTTCTCTGGGGCTTCATCACCGTGCTGAACGATGTGCTCGTGCCGCATTGGAAGGATCTCTTTGAATTGAGCTATGCCCAAAGCCTGCTGGTGCAGTTCTGCTTCTTCGGTGCCTACTTCATCGGTTCATTGGCCTACTACCTCATTTCGATCTCCTCCGGCGATCCCATTGCGCGCATCGGCTACAAACAGGGGCTCATCCTCGGGCTGGGGATCTCGGCCTTGGGCTGTGCCCTGTTCGCCCCTGCCACGGCCATGCACAGCTATGCAGCCCACCTCATGGCGCTCTTCGTTCTGGGGCTCGGCTTCACCGTGCTGCAGATCGCGGCGAACCCCTTCGTGGCCATCATCGGTCCACCGGAAAGTGCCAGCAGCCGATTGAACCTGGCGCAGGCCTTCAATTCGCTGGGGACCACGCTCGCACCGCTGATCGGTGGGTGGCTCATCTTCAACCAAGTGGACCCAGAGACAGCCGTGCGACTCCCCTATCTCGGGCTGGCCGCCGTGCTGGTGGTGATCGCACTCGTGGTATGGCTTACCCGGCTTCCCGAACCACCCAGGGTGGACAGCCCATCCACCGGAAAGGCCCTTCGCCATCCACAACTGCGCTGGGGCATGGTGGCGATCTTCTGCTACGTGGGTGCCGAAGTGGCCATCGGCAGCCTGATCATCAGCTTCCTTGGCTTGGATCACATCCTCGGGCTGGGCGAGGATGACGCCAAACATTACCTGAGCCTTTATTGGGGCGGCGCGATGACCGGTCGTTTCCTGGGGGCGATCGCCCTGGCAAAAGGCTGGCCCCTGCCCAAACGGGTCCTGGCCATGGTGGCGGTGGGCGCTGCGATGTTCATCCTGTTGGTCGCATTGAACGCCGGTTCCGCCCTGGGGCTGGAGCAGGCCTGGCCCATGGCCCTGCTCATCCTGCTGAACATGGCCGCATTTGTGGTCGCGGGACCGAACACTTCCCGGGCCCTGGGCCTTTTCGCCACGGTCGCCATGGTGCTGCTCGGGATCGTGGTGGCCGGTGAGGGCCTCATCGCCGTATGGGCCATCATCGCCATCGGCTTGTTCAACTCCATCCTGTGGAGCAACATCTTCACGCTCGCCATCGACGGTCTTGGTGAGGACACCGCCCAAGGCTCGAGCCTGCTGGTGATGATGATCGTGGGAGGTGCCCTGGTGCCGCCGCTGCAAGGCGCCATCATCGACCTGGTGGGTGTGGAGGACAGCGCCATGACCGGGTTCCACGGCAGCTTCGTTCTGCCCATGATCTGCTATGCCTACCTGGCCTGGTACGGGTTCAAGGGTTCACTTCAACGGACGATCACATCATGATCCTCGGCATCGACATCGGTGGTACGACCAGCAAACTGGGCCTGGTGCATCAGGGCCAGGTGATCGCGCGAGCACGGATCGCCACGGAGGGCCACTCGGATGATCGGGCATTTGTCGATGCCCTGGCCCAGGCTGCCCGTGAATTGACAACATCAAAGGACCTTCCACCACTGCATGCCGTGGGGATCGGTGCGCCGAACGCCAACCAGCTCACGGGCATCATCGAGATGGCCCCCAATCTTCCTTGGAAGTACGATGTTCCCCTGGCCCGGATGATGGCCGATCGACTGGGCGTGCCCGCGGTATTGGGGAACGATGCCAATGCTGCGGCCTTGGGCGAATGGCGCTTTGGTGCCGGTCAGGGCTTCCGGGACCTGCTGGTGGTGACCCTGGGAACGGGTGTGGGCAGTGGCTTCATCGTGAACGGCCAGTTGGTGCTGGGAAGCGCCGGGAATGCTGGTGAACTGGGGCATGTGATCATGGATGTGAACGGGCGCGCCTGCACCTGCGGCCGACGCGGATGCCTGGAGGCCTACGTCAGCATACGCGGCATGCGGCAGACCTATTCCGAACTGAGCGAGGTGCCGGAAGGTCAGGGCATCCTATCGGCCACCGGCGTGCTCCCCATCGCGGAAGCAGCACGAACAGGCGATCCCGCGGCGCTGGCCACCTTTGAACGGACGGTGGGCTGGTTGGCCGTGGGTCTGGCGAACGCGGTCTGTGCCACCGGTCCGGGCCGCATCGTGCTGTTCGGCGGCATCGCGCGCAACGGCGAACTGCTGATGGCCCCGTTGCGTGCACGCTTCCATGAGGCCTTGTTGAACATTTATCGCGGCCGTGTGGACATCACGGTCTCTGCCCTGCCCGATGACGATGCAGCCCTGTTGGGCGCAGCGGCACTGGGTTCCCTTAGCACTTGAACATGGAACATTCACATCCCACCAATGCTGTAGGTCGACCCAGTGGGTCGACGCTACAAGTTATTTGCCTGATGTTCTGCGCAACGGCGACGGCAGCGGTCAAAGCGCAGGTGAACACCGCCCGCGACAATTCGACATCGATCGCCCGCGATCTCGTGAACCCCTTCATCGGCACCGGTGGCCATGGGCACACGTTCCCGGGTGCGTGCGTGCCCAACGGCATGGTGCAGCTCAGCCCCGATACCCGGCCCGATGGTTACATGGACTGGGATGGCTGCGGCGGGTACCATTACAGCGATAGCGTCATCTATGGATTCAGCCATACGCACTTGAGCGGGACCGGCGTGGCGGACCTGTGTGATGTGCTGCTGATGCCGATGAGCGGCAGGTTTTCGATGGATCCCAAAGAATACCGTTCTTCCTTTCGCAAAACTTCGGAAAAGGCCCACGCTGGTTTCTATTCCGTTCAATTGGATGGCCCTAATGTTCTTGCAGAGTTGACATCAACTGCACGTGTAGGGGTTCACAGATATACGTTTCCCGCTACCGACACATCATACCTGATCATTGACCTCAGGCACAGGGATCACCTGGAACAAGGAATCATCGAAAGGGTTTCACAGACCGAATTCGTTGGTGAGCGCCGAAGCAGTTCATGGGCGAAGGACCAACGACTCTTTTTCTGTATCCGGACGAGTGAGCCGACTATTGGAGAGATGACGGAATATCAAACCCTCACACACGGAAAAGTTGCGAGGAACCCAGGGATAGCAATTACCTTCAAGCCAAGCAAATCACCTCTCATCATCAAGGTCGGCATCTCCGCCGTGAGCATAGAAGGTGCCCGGGCCAATCTGGATGCCGAGGTCCCCCATTGGGATTTCGACAAGGTGCGTGGTGAAGCGGAGGCCGCATGGAACGCCAAGCTGAACAAGATCCAGGTGGAGGGCGGCACACGCGAGCAGCAACGCACCTTCTACACGGCACTTTATCACACCTACGTGGCGCCCTACCTCTTCAACGACGTGGATGGGCAGTATCGCGGCATGGACGGACAGGTCCATAAGGCAGACCACAACGTGTACACGGTCTTCAGCCTATGGGACACCTTCCGCGCGCTGCATCCGCTGATGGCCACGCTGGAACCGGAGATGACACGCGACTGGATCAAGACCTTTCTGCTGCAATACCAGCAAGGCGGACGACTGCCAGTATGGGAGCTCTGGGGCAACGAGACGGACTGCATGATCGGCTACCACAGTGTGAGCGTCATCGCTGATGCCTACTTCAAGGGGATCCGTGATTTCGATGTGGAACTGGCCTTGGAGGCCATGGTCGCCAGTGCGGAGCAGGACCATTTCGGACTGAAAGCCTACCGCAAGCGGGGCTATATCAGCAGTGAGGACGAACCGGAGAGCGTGAGCCGCACCTTGGAGTATGCCTATGACGACTGGTGCATCGCCCGCTTCGCCGAGGCCATCGGCAGGCAGGACATCGCCGATCGCTTTTACGTGCGGAGCCGGAACTGGCAGAACCTCTTCGACCCCACCACGGGCTTCTTCCGTGCCCGGCGCAACGGTGGTTTCGTGGAGCCTTTCGACCCCTACGAGGTGAACTTCCACTTCACGGAGGCGAATGCCTGGCAGTACGGTCTGTTCGTCCCCCATGACCTGGACCATTACAAGCGGACGATCGGAGGTGCGGCGGCTTTGACCAAGCGCCTGGACGAGCTCTTTGCAGCGCGGGAAAGCACCACCGGGCGTGATCAAAGCGACATCACCGGATTGATCGGGCAGTACGCGCATGGCAACGAGCCCAGCCACAACTTCGCCTACCTCTATGCCCAGAGCGACCGGCCATACAGCACCGAGGTCCACGTGGACCGGATCCTGCGCGATCTCTACGCGGACGCGCCGGACGGCCTTTCCGGGAATGAGGACTGTGGGCAGATGAGCGCGTGGTACGTGTGGAGCGCCATGGGCCTCTACCCCACCACACCGGGCCTTCCGGCCTACACGATCGGCAAGCCCCTGTTCCCGAAGATCCAGGTGAACCTCGCGCAGGGCCCCCTGACCATCACCTCCAACATCCATGGTGGCCAGGCCGATCATATCGAGACGGTCCAGTGGAACGGCAACGAGCCTGCCGCCTTCCGGCAACTGGATCACGCCGACCTGGTCAAGGGCGGTACCCTGCAATTTGAGCTGGGCCCACGCGCCGGTTCAGGACCCAGCACCATGCAGTTGGAGGAGGCGCCCGGGACGATGGTCGGCGCTGTGCCGATCATTTCCGCCGTGGGTGCTGCTTTCCGCGACAGCCTGGTGATCACACTGAGCTGTATCACACCCGGAGATCTGTTCTACCGGATCGGCGATGGTCCGGAGACCCCTTACCAGGAGCCCATCGTCATCCGCAGCAGCAGTGCGGTCACCGCCATTTCCGGTGATCGCCGTGTCACGGGGCAGTTCGTCCGGATCGAGGGTCAACGGACGATGACCTTGGAGAGCACCTATGCCGCCCAGTACGCGGCCGGAGGTGATCAGGCCTTGGTGGACGGCCTGCGTGGTGGTCAGGACTTCCGCACCGGCGAGTGGCAGGGCTTTGAAGGGAAGGACCTGCTGGCCACCGTGGACCTCGGACGTGCACAGCGCGTGGAGCGTCTCGGACTGAGCGTGCTGCAGGACCCGAAGAGCTGGATCTGGTATCCGGCCGAGGTGGAGTTCGTGACCAGCACGAACGGCCGCCAATGGAGCAGCACCACGGTGGTGAACACGGTACCCCGGGACCTCGATGGCTCACGCAAGGAGGAGCTCTGGACAGGGGAACTTGGCCGTAAAGCCCGCTACATCAAGGTCATCGCGCGGTATGCGGGTCCCTGTCCCGAAGGTCATCCGGGTGCCGGAGGCACCAGCTGGATCTTCGCCGATGAGATCCTGATCGAGTAGTTCGGGGAACTCGGAAACGAAGAAGCCCCGGCAATTTGCCGGGGCTTCTTTATGAACTATCGTTCCGATCAGCGGGCCACCTGCACACGCTGGGTCTTCACCCAGTTGTCCGTGTTCAGTTGGATCATGTATTGGCCGGTCTGAAGACCTGCCAGGCTGATGGTGTTGCTTCCGCCGCCCTTCACCACGTAAGGTGATTCGAGGACCACACGGCCACTCATGTCAAGGACACGCACCAGCACATCGCCGCTCACATTTCCGCCAAGGGCGATCGTCACCAGGTCACGCGTGGGGTTCGGGTAGACGCTGAAGCTCTCCGAGGAGGCCTCGTCGACACCAACGGCACCACAACCCACGGCCCAGCGCAGAGGCACTGTGGCCGAACCATCGGCACAAGAGCCGGCATCGTTGGACTGGATGCGCAGGGTGATCACGTTGTTCGGGTTCTGCGAGTTCACCGCGAAGCCGGCCAGGTTGCCCCCATTGGCTCCCTGGTAGATCACCGTGGCGGTCTCATCAAAGCCGTTGTAGACCACGATGCGGTCACCGGTAAGCATCTGGCCCTGTTCGAAGGCCACCGTCATCGGTACGTTCTCAATGGACTGGTAGGTGTACCAGCGGTCCTCATTGTTCGCATAGCACAGGTCCGTGGTCAGTACCTGGCAGGTGCTGATGATGCAATCATCACTCGAGTAGGTCAGAGAATCGGAGATGAAGGTGCACGTGGTGTTGGCCAGGTCCGTGATACCGAACACGGTGGTGTCATTCTGGGCATATGGTCCGAAGACGTATACACCTGGTGCGGTCACAACCGAATCTTCAGAGGTGATCTCGTTCACGATCTCCAGACCATCCACGCCGGGCGTCTGGGTCACGATCACTTCGGCCACATACGTCCGGGCGATGCAGTCAGCCACCAGGTTGTAAGCCACTCCGGGCGCCTGGCAACCGAGGCACTGCACCGTCCACTCCCAGCTGTCCCATGAACCGGTCTGGCTTTCGCAGGATACGGAGCCATCCGTGGTCAGGGTCATGTACAGGTTGCCGGTGGTTGTTGTCACATCCACTGCGTAGTATGGATTGAAGGTGCTGTTGACCGCGCTGCCCTCAGGCCCGAGGTTATATGTACCGGTATTGATGTGGCTGAAGAGAACAGGACCACTCGCATCGGGACCGTCAAAAATGGTCAGGTCATCCCAGGTGTTGCTTTCGATGGTACCACGCTGGAACACCAACTGGATCGTTGCACCGGCTGGTACCTCATAGGCCCAAGCCCGGTTCTCGTTGTTGACGTAGCAGTAGGTCTCCGGTACTGGAGAACTGCCGCAGAGGATCGTGGGGCACAAGGGGTTCACCAAGGTGCCCGAGTACAGGTTGCAGAGGTTGTTCGCATCGTTCACCAAGGTCACTTCCAGTTCGGTGCCCGAAACGAAGGGGCCCACCTGGTAGGTGCCTGGTGCGGTGATGAAGGTGGACGCCACCCCGGCCGTGTTGGCGATCTCCACTTCGGGGTCCGTACCCAGTGAGGTCACCACCACATCCACGAAATATTGGAAATCCTCGCAATCCTGAACGATCGAGAAGTCGGCCACAGGAGGAACGCAATCCAGGCAGCCGATCTGCCAGGAGATATCCTCAGCCAGGCCACCATCAGCGCAGGAGGTGAATCCGGTTGCCAGAATGCGAAGGGTCAATCGATATTCGGGGTTCGTGGTGGACACGAATACACCCGTTAGGTCAGGTGTCCCATTGAAAGTCTGGAGCACCGGTGCGGTGATATCACCACCATCATAGATCGTGAGCACATCACCGAACCCGAGCGCACCACTGTCGAAGAAGATACCCAGTGGGAAGGAACCCGTGCCTTGGTAGTAGTAGCGCAGGTCCTGGTTGTTCGCGAAGCAGACAGAGTCCTCCACGAAGGTGCCGTCGCATGCGATCAGCAGCGGGCAGGTACCGGTCTCGGAGAAGTCACCTTCATCAATGTTACACAGCACGTTGCTCTCATGGGCAAGCACCACGTTCACCACATCACCGAAGACGAAGGGACCCAGAACGATGATACCCACACCCACACCGGCCTCCACTTGAAGGGCGCCACCGTTCACGATGTACTCGATGTTCGCTGTAGCGGCATCTCCAGTGCCCGTCACATCCACGCTCAGGCTGAACTGGTCATTGGCGCAATCATCTACGATGGTGACGGTACCGGTCGGAATGGAGCAATCCAAGCAGACCACTTCCCATTCCCAGGAATCGTAAGTCGTTGTGGGGAACTGGCCACCGCACTGCACAGAACCGTCGGACGACATCTGCATGTACAGGTTGCCGGTGGTGGAATAGATCTCCACCTCGTAATACTGGGTCAGGGTGTTGTTCACCGCGCTGCCCTCTGGACCAAGGTTCCAGGTGCTGGTGTTGTTGTGCACGAATACTTGGGGGCCAGTGGCATCCAGACCGTCATAGATGGCCAGGTCATCGAAGGTGTTCGATTCGATGGTACCGCGGTTGAAGCGCAGACGCAGCGTGCCGGCACCTCCGGATTGGTAACGCCATTCCTGCGCGTCGCTGGGGAGGTAGCAATAGGTTTCCGTGATAGCCGTGGCGCCGCACACGATGATCGTGGGGCAGGTCCCGGGATCGGTGATGTCACCGAAGGGGATGTTGCACAAGGGGTTGCTCTCGTGCTCCAGCGTCAGGTTCACCACATCGTTCACGGTGAAGGGACCAAGGATGGTCTCACCCACACCGACACCGGTGATGGTCTCAACAGCACCGCCGTTGACCGTGTAGGAAACAGTTGCAGATGCCCCATCGCCCACGCTGGTCACATCCAGCGGGATGGTGAACTGGTTGTTCGCACAGTCCTCCACGATGGTCGCGGTGGCAGCGGGAAGCAGGCAATCGAGGCACTGGACGTTCCACTCCCAGGTGGTCTGGTTGCCGTCGGAACAGCTCGTGAAGGCATCCGAGGTGGTCTCCATGAACAGGCTGCCCGAGGTGGTGTTCACCTGGATGCCAGCCAATTGGTTCTGGAAGTTCGGTCCCAGGTGCTCATACAGGATGGGCCCGGTGGCGTCCACTCCGTCGTAGATGATCAGTCGATCATTGAAGCTCGATTGGATGCTACCCGCCGTGAAGGTCAGGCGCAGCGTTCCCGTGCCGATGGCCGTGTACAGCCAGCTCTCGGTGGTGTTGTTCGTGTAGCAATATTCATCCGTAAAGGCCGGAGCACCGCAGGTCACCAGGTTCGGGCAGTTCCCCGGATCGGTGATCGTGGGAAGGGTCAGGTTGCAGAACACATCACTTTCGTGTGCCACTTCCAGGTCCACTTCATCGTTGATGACGAAAGGCCCCAGGACCGTAACGCCGGCTCCAACGCCGATCTCGCTCTGGATGCCACCTCCGTTCACCGAATAATTCAAGTTCACGGTGGAACCGTCACCCGTGCTCACCACGTCCACTTCCAGGGACCATTGGTTGTTATCGCAATCCTCCACCACGGTGGTGGTCACCTGGGGATACACGCAGTTCAGGCAGTTCACCTCCCAGATCCATTCGGTAGTGGAGCCACTGGTGCAGCTCACCGATACATCGGAGCTCATCACCATGTGCAGGGACCCGGTCAGGGAGATCACACTGATGTTCGAGACATCACCAGGTTGCCCGTTCACGAACTGGTAGAGGAGGGTGCCGGTGGCATCCAGTCCATCATAGATCGCCAGGTCATCGCAGCAGCTTTCAATGGTGCCCTGGATGAAGTTCAGGATCAAGGACCCGGTTCCTACGGACTGGTATGTCCATGTGCGGCTGTCGAAGTTTGCGTAGCAATAATTGTTGCTGATGGGCGGGCCACCACATCCGATGGGGATCGGGCAGTTGGTCACCGGCTCCAGCACCCCCAATGGGATATTGCAGTCCGGGTCGCTCTCGTGCTCCACGGTCACATCCACCTGATCGCCAAGGATGAAGGGACCGAGCGTCGTAACACCGGTGGTGATCCCGGTGAGGGTCTCGACAGCACCGAACACATCATAGGTTATGTTCACCGTCGAGGCATCACCAGTGGAGGTGATATCCAAGTTGATGTAGAACTCGGAAAGGTCGCAGTCCTCGGTGAACGTGAAGGTGACCTCCGGAGGTGTGCAGTTCAGTATCCGCTGAACAGAGGTCTCCGCACAATTCGTGTTATCCGTTGCGCAAGCATCATCCACGTTCCAATGAGGAAAAAGGTCGCTGTTGTCGACCGCTGTCAGCTGCACAGGGGAAAGGCCTTCAGCCACCACGGGGCCATCGTAGGTTCCGGAGCGCACAGTGATGTAGGAACCCAGGGAACTGGCGAACTCGTAGGTTCCTCCGCCAGCGATACCGGTCACCTGGGAATACTCCTCTTCGAAGTTGCATCCGGAGATGACCGTAGGGGTTCCGTTGGTCGCCGGCGTGATGGCCTCAGCCGGGTAAAGTGTTTCATTGGTGCATCCGCCTTGTGCCAGGACGTGGCTCGAAAGCCCTAGTCCTGTCAACAAAAGCGCACTGGCCAATACGTGTCGCGTTCGGGTCATGCTGGTCTGATTTTGAATGGGGGTCTGTTGGTGAGCGAAGGTAGTATTTCGCCGATCGATGGGCGCACAGGATCCTGCGACTCTGGTAAGCTTGGGTCACCTGTGCAGCGGTGAATGCCCCAGCATCTGCTTGTATTGGTCACGGACCCGGAAATAGGCAGGTTTTCGCACACCGGCATGGTCCACGATGCTCCAGCTGGGGCCCGGCCACGGTTCATTCAACTGCCAAAGCAGGGTGCCCATGCATCGGGGCCGGTCTTCCCAATGCGCCCGGACCGCCAGTTCATAGGCCAGGGCCTGAACCTCCTGCGAGGCTTCGATGAACCCTCCCAATGTGGTGGGCCGTTCACCCTGTTCGCGTTCAATGGCCTGAAGGATAGGTGCATC
>JBGTAJ010000102.1:0-41133 GCA_041749915.1 Flavobacteriales bacterium | reverse complement strand
ATGCATAGTGCAGTGCGGGTGCGCAACAAGGGGGAGAAGGAGACCGCCACCATGCAGCGTTCGGGGCGTCTCGTGCGCGAAGGCGAGCGGGCCCGACTTGAATTGGACAGCGTGCAGGAGAGCGGGCGACTGCGCGACCGCAAGGGCGGATTCCGCTTTCTGACCGTGGAGATGTACGACGATGTGTTCTTCCCCAAGGGCACCTTCACGGCGAACAATACCGTGGCTTCGCGCAAGCTGGAGGTGGACCGGGGCAGCCGCTTCGACAAGTACAAGAGCGAACTGAAGAAGTTCATGTTCGATCCGGGCACGGAGATCGCCACAGTACCGTTCATCGGCGATAAGCTGGCCCTGTTCAGCCCGGAGATGGAGCCGCTCTACGACTTCCGCATCTGGAGCGATACCCGGGAGGGGCGCGACTGTTGGGTGTTCAGCGCCGAAGCCAAGCCGGAGTTCCGTGATGGACGCACCGTGATCAAGACCATGGACACCTGGTTCGACCAAGTGAGCGGTGACGTGCTGGCCCGCAACTACCGCATCGCCAGCAGTTCGGTGGTCCTGGATTTCGACATCACCATCCGGGTGCAGAACACCGTGGTGAACGGCGCGCTGGTCCCGGTGCGCGTGGATTACGACGGCGACTGGGATATCCCTTTCAAGAGCCGCGAACTGGTGCGCTTCTACCTGGCCTACAGCGATTGGGAGGTGATGCCCTGAGCCCCCCAAAAAAGTGGACCCGGCACTTTTTAAGAAAGGCCGGGTCCTTGATGGGGGAGGACTGCCTCCCACTCAATAGATTAATCGCAGATGACCAGTCGCTCGGAATAGCGAACTCTGCCAGCAATGACGTTCACCAAGTACATGCCTGCGGCGAGGTCACCCTTGAAGTCAAGCACCGTGTTGACACCACCATCGGTCACCGCGATCGTGCGGGTGCTCACGCGCTTGCCGAACAGATCGAAGATGTCCACGTTCACGGTGTTCACACCCTCTTCCACAGCGCTCAGGCTCACGTTGAGCAGGTCGCCACGGTTCGGGTTCGGGAACATGCGCAGCTCAGCCGCGGTACCGTTGCTGGTGGCCATCATGGCATTGCCCAGTCCGGCAGGAGGAGCAGCGATGGTCACGAGGCAGATATCACCCCATGGCGTATCGTTCGTGCACCAGGTCAGACCGCCGTCCTTGCTCACACGCACATCCACATCGTAGGTCTTGTTCACCTGAAGAGCGGTCGGACCGGTCCAGTTGAGCTGCACGAAGTAGGTGGTGGACGTCCGGACCACTTCGAAGCCTTCAGCAGGCAGACGGAAGCGGAACTGGTAACGGTTGGCACCGTTCACAGGGCGGGCATGCACATAATTCCCTGTTCCATACTGACGGGTGGCACCGCAGCTGAAGAAGGGGTGACCGGGGATATCCATCAGCTTGGTGAGCGGGCAGGCAGCGCGGACAGGGTCGATGGCCAGGCGGCAGGCCGGACCGAACACCCCGTTCACACCATTCACACGGCCACGCACACGGATGTTCATCAGCACGTTGGCAGGCACCTGGCTGGCCAACGCCCAGTTGTTCAGGCGCATGTGACAGGCACGCGTGGCGCTCGCAGGACCAAAGAGATCGCCTTGGCTGTGACTGCGGAACCGGCGGAAGCTGTAGCTGCCGTTCGGATCGAAGATCCAGAACTCATAGCCACTGTTGGCGTCCTGCACACTGTTCGCACCTCCCACGATCCACTCTGCGCTCACGGCAGCGTTCGGGGCGGCCACCACATACTGGCCACTGATCCAATCCAGCTTATCGCAGCTGGTGAAGATCACCTTATCCGTTCCCAGTGGCAGGCAGAAGCCCTGACCACCGCTGATGGCGCTCTCGAACCCGTTGCTGAAGTTGTTCCGGTTGTCGATGATGCGCCAGTTATTGGCGCCACTGGCGCTCAGCACGTACCCACCCCCGTTGATGCCGTCTCCGGCAGCGTCGTTTAGCGCCAAATGGTAGCATCCTGGGGGCAAACAGAGTTCCTCCGTGATGATTGCGGAGTCAATGCCATCCTGATAGGGTCCACCTTCGGCTACTACACTGGTCGTGCCTTCTTCGAAAATGGTCCAGGTAGTCTGACCGCCAAAGGCGTCGACAGTGATATTCAGCGTAATATTTTCCGTACAGTTTATGGGCGTACCCAAACATTGACAATCATTTGTCCAGGTATCATTGATGGTGCCCTCAAGGCCATCATTGCAGGGAGTGCCAGTAAGCGCAGTGCCTCCGGCTATGCCTTCGCAGTCGATGGGAGCGGTTATTGGGAGGCATGCGGTGAAGCCGCATCCTACTGATTCTTGTATTACCAATTGCTGGTTTGTAGGAACATCGTATTGCCGTGTGATAACACCAGAGGGCCAATGGACTACGATACTATCTACATGGGTAGCTGTACCGAGGCCGAAATGAAGGTGATCTGGGGGGGCTTGATCGTATCCGTGCTCCAACCCCTGAGTGCGCTTAGCTAGAGTTGTTTCCTGCCAATAGACGCGGACTAAAGTGTTGACCGCGCTTCGACCCGATGCACATCCTTTCATAACGATTTTCAGGTAATTTGCGCCACTTTCTGAATTTGGAAGCAGCGGATTTACCATGAACTTGCACGTGACTGGAAATTCACCATGGCTGCCACAGATTAGATCTATGTCGCCGTCATTGTCTGCATCGAATGCGATTGGATTTTCATTATTTATATTGAGGCCAAAGCTCGGTGATTGGTTCGTTCCGAAGGTTCCATCGGAATTTATATATAGTTGCTGGAGGTTGAAGCTGCTCCATATGTCCCATAAAACGTCTTCATCCCCGTCGTTTTCCACATCGAATATCGATGGAGGAAAGTAATAAGTATTACCTGAACGCAGTCCGAGGCTTCCGCCAAGATCGGTGAAGGTGCCGTTCCCGTTGTTACGGTAAACCCGGTTCATGCGCGGTTGGTCGCAGCAGTCTCCATCCCCAAAAAGAAGGTCCATGTACCCGTCATTATTGTAGTCCCACTGTGTGGGTCCGTTCCGGTGGCCCATTGTCAGCCCGCTAACGACAGTAACGTCCGTGAATATCCCGTTATCATTCCTGAAGAGCTTCAACGTCTGGTAGTGGTATCCAGGGCCTGGAGAAGATGCATTGGTCTCATGGACAACGATCATGTCAAGATCTCCATCATTGTCATAGTCCATAAGAGAAGGCAGTACCACTGCCCCTGGCTGTATCGGAAAAGGTCCAGCGATGATCGTCCAATCCTGGAATGAATTGCCGGGTCCTACGGTGCATGCATCATTGTATCCCACTATTAGATGGGCTTGGTTTCCGATCACAATGGAACTCAGTATATCCGTGTGACCGTCCTCGTCCAGGTCAAAGAGCGTGAACCCATGATAAAGATCCACAGGGAGTTGGATCATAGTTGTGGTGAAGATGCCACCGGTATTCAACTGCAGGGTTAACATGTTTGCTGTCCAGTCACCGTAAATGATGTCCGTCCATCCATTGTTGTCGAGGTCAAGGGTGTTGATACTCCCGCTCTGGATTTCAAATCCTGATTCAGCGGAGATATCTGTGAAGGTCAGGTCGCCGTTGTTTCGCATCAATTGGTACTGTTGCGGATTACCGGATGCCCAGACAAGATCTAATAGTCCGTCGTTGTCATGGTCATAGATGCCAGCCACATTGGCCCTGTCACTTGTCAGCCCACTGCTTGCAATCTGGTCAGTGAAGATCTGTTGGGCGTACCCGCTCATCGCACCAAGAGTACCCAGAACCAAGGAGAGAATGTGGATTCGTGTCATGTGGCTTTGCTTTGATAGTGATTGATCGCATCAACCCTCATAAGGTTACCACCTCTGACATATTAGCCTGATATCCGGCACTCAGAAGGTCCCCTCCAGCCCATCACGCTGAGTGCTGAGGCCTTTGCGCGAAAGACTAAATGGCATTCGTGAAATAGTCCGTGAAGCTCTATGGGGTAAGCGAGGAGGCGCAACCGGACCCCATCAAGGGCCGGGAACTGGTGCGCTTCTACCTGGCCTACAGCGATTGGGAGGTGATGCCCTGAGCACCCCCCCCCAAAAAAAAGTGGACCCGGCACTTTCAAGAAAGGCCGGGTCCTTGATGGGGGAGGACTGCGTGCTCCCGAGCGTCCTGCGACCCCATTGTCAGGGTTCGAGATGGTGGTGGATGGCAAAAAGGGCGGTGAAGGAGAGGATCAGGGCCGCCCACCAAAGGATGGTCCTGGCCAGACGCCCGCGATGCTCAGCCCGTAATGAGGGCGATCTCCCTTGCCGTTTCATGGTCCACATCATTTCGGGATTGAATAGGTTCCAATGGGAATAGGTTACCGCTACGTGCTAGTTTCGCCCGCTCCATGGCCCACAACGAACCGCTGAACGAAGCTGCCGCCCGGTACAGGCAGCACCGCGATGCGTTCGAGTCCTGGGCGCGCAAACAATTCGGGGCGGATAGGGAGGAGGCTCGGGATGCCTTCCACGAAGCCGTCTGCGTGTATTATGAGCAACGGGCATCCGGCCGCTTGGACTCCTTCACCGGCAACGTGCGCACCTATCTCTTCGCCATCGGGCGCAACCACCTGCTGACCAGGGTACGCTCCGAGCTCATCCGCGGGAACCATTCGGCACCTTATGCGATCCATGTACAGGGCATGGCACAAGCCAGCGCCCAGGAGAACATGGAACGGGAAGAGGACCTGGAACGCGTGCGGGCCGAGCTGGAGCGCTTGGGCCCCGATGATCGCCGCGTGTTGGAACTGTATTACATCGACCGGCTGGACATGCGTGGTATCGCCAGGACGATGGGGTACAAGAACGCCAATGTGGCGAAGAAGAAGAAATGCATCGCTTTGAAGCGGCTGATGGACCAGGTGCGCAAAGGCATGATGATGTTCCTGTTATGAGCGAAGGGTTGGACCATATCGACGAGCAGGAGCAGGACCGCTTCGAGGCGCGTTTCTTCGGGACCCTGTCCCCGGTGGAGGCGCAGGCCTTTGACTCGGAGCTGGCCGGTGATGACGGCTTGGCCGAACGCTATGCCGCGTTCAAACTGGCCATTGCCGGGATCCGTTCGTTGCAGGAGGCGCGCAAGGTCGATACGGCAGCGTTGCGCTCGCGTTTGGCCGGGATCGATCACGAGTTGGATCAGGGCGGTCCAAGGCGCATCCCTTGGTGGTCCCAGGCAGCGGCGGCGGCCGTGGCCCTGGCCTTCGGTGTCTGGTGGTGGTCACGCCCGCTCACCGATGCACAGATGGCGGACCGGTACGCGATCCCCGAGCCTGGTCTGCCGGTGCTCATGAGCACTGCGCCCACGGACCTTGACGCCATCATGAACGCCTACAAAATGGAGGACCTGAACACGGCCGGGCAGCTGTTGCAAAAGGCCTTGATCGATTCACCGACCAACGATACCCTGCTCTATTTCCAAGCCGTGGTATCGAATGCTCAAGGCGACCACGATGCAGCCCTGGAACAGTTCAAGGCCGTTACCTCACCTTCCGCATTCGCGGAGAAGGCTCAGTACCAGATCGCGTTGGGGCGCTTGCGCGAAGGGGATCGGGTGGCGGCGAAGGTGCTGCTGAGCGGTCTCCGTCATTCCAGTGATGCGGTGGTGGCGGACCGTGCTGAACGTTTGTTGGAACGCCTGTAGAGCAGGAACCCCAGGAAACAGCACAGCCCACTGGCCAGGTAGGCCCAAGTGAACGACGGGCTTACCGGGGCCAGGACCACGTCGTGCCCGGCGTGAACGATCCCTGCCCAGTGGAAGGGATGTGATAGTCCATCGTCCATATGTGCCTGTATGAACCTGCTTTTGGCCTGCTGCAACGCCTTCCCCAGCGGAAGACCTTCGTCCAATCCTTCGTACATCAGCTCAAGGACCTCGTTTGTGGAGCGATCGTCGACCGGCCATAGGGTGTGGACCACCGCACCTGCGCCGGCATCGAGGAAGGCATTGCCCATACTGATGACCGCGGAGCCCAGGTAGACCTTGCCATCACCGCTGGAACAGGTGCTGAGCACCACGAGCTGCCGCCCGACCCTCGTCCCGTAAAGGTCGTCGGTATTGAATGGACCATCGCTCAGGACCAGATAGGGCAGGGCATCGGGCTGGTCCGGGGCATGGGCGTGCGTGGCGATGTGCAAGAGGCCGGGCGCTTTCCGTAAGGTATCCAGCAGCACGGCACCGGCGTGTGTGTGCATGTCCGGTGAGGTGAACCATCGGTGGATCCTTCCTGCGAGCCTTTCGGCGAAGGGAAGTGCGGACAGCGTATCGTGGGAGACGGTGGTGACCGCAGCCCCTTCACGCTGCAGTGTCACCGGGCCGTCCAGGGCCTGCTCAAGGTTCGAGGCGTAACGGATGGTGCGTGAGTCTCCCAGATAGGCCAGGTCGGACCAGCTGCCGCCCATCGAAGATGTGGGCAGCGCCTCGAACGGCAGGTGCGCGATGGGGCTATCCGGGATGATCACAAGATCACGTTCCGGCCTGCCCTTGAGGATGGGGAGAAGTAGCCGTTGATAGAAGGGGAAGGCATGCTTTGCGAATGCGGATGGATCCTCCTTGAAAGCGGGCACACTGAATTGGTTGAGGTGGCCGAACCCGCGCCATAGTTCCCCCGGAAGTTCTGGCAGTTCGATCACATCGATCCCATCCTCGCTGATGACGTGGGCCAGGATCTTGTCGCTGAGATGATAATTGATGATCAAGGAGCCGGGCTGAGAGCGAGGGCCGTTGACCCCCATGGGCCCAGTTTCAAAGACCGTCGGCGTCATGCCCTTTCGCAAGCGTTCCCGCTGTGCCATGATGTTCTTGTGGCGCTCGCTGGCGAGCAGGGAGGCCCAGGCATCCTGTGGGTCGTTGGTCAGCCAATAGCGCTCGGCAAGCATCACGCTCCTATTCCTGAACAGGAAGTGACCGTAGGAGCCGACTACCTTGTAGATGGCATCGCTCCTGTATTCACGCAGCATCGCCTCCCAATAGGGCAGGGCGGCATCGCTGGTTCTGATCGCTTCATGCAGAAAGGCTTCCTCGCCGGATACCATGTACCACTCGTGGAAGTACCATCCACGGTAATGCAACAGTTCCACCGCTTGCGCCCGGTTCGGCTGCGCTGCCACGAACTGCAAGGGATCGCTCGCTGCGGCCGATCCACCGGTCTGGGCCAGATGTAGTAGGGCGAGGTCCAATTCCCTGATGGCTCCTTTCAGGCTGTCCGTTCCATAGGCGTAGCGGTTGAGCAGGCCCAAGGTGAAATGGTCCATCATGGAGGCCTCCGAGGGTGAAAGACCGATCTTTTCCAACAGCGTCAACGAACGTGCGTAGTGGTGACGGGCCTGCCGCACCTCGCTACGCAGTTTCAACGGATCCGATCGCAGGCTTATCACCCGGTCGGTGTAAGTGTTGCCGATGTCGTGGTGGAGCTGGGCCATCCAGACCGTATCCTGCGTCGCGGTGGCCAGGCCCAAGGCCATGTTGAAAAGGACCCGTGTCGTGTTAAGGTCTGGGTCCTGGCCATCGCCGTTCGAACAGTGGATCACTTTGTAGGAGTAAGCGTATTCGCGGCGTACCATCACCTCTTCGTGGCCACTAATATGTAGTGATGGATGCTGCAAACATTTAATGGCCTTTTTGGCCATTTCCAAAGCCATAGCCTCGTGCGGGTGCTGTGCCGCGGCCATGTAATTGTGATACCGCGCCAAGTAGGCGTAGCTCACACCGGCCTCCGGTGAATCTTTTCCAAACTGCGCCACGCGGAGGTCGTGGGCCTTCTTCCACCACTGCAGGGCCTCATCAATATCACTGAGCCGGTGGTGCGCTTCGCCGAGCAGTTCCATCACCCGGGCATGCAGGATGGGCCGTGCCCTCACATTGGTGCTTTGGGACGCGCGATATAGGCGCTCGATCACACCGGCCCCATCGCCCAGCAGCAATGCACGTTGCTCAGCGTGCAGGTCCACCTGGGCAAAGGTCCCGAGCGGGCAAAGGGCCAGAAAAAGAAGCAGCCACGAACCCCGTAGGACCATGGCTGCAAAGTACGCTGAAGGTGAAGGCAGGTGTCTCGTCTGTGCGGTGCAATCAGTGCTTGCCATTGGCGGCGAGCCAACGCTCGGCATCCAATGCGGCCATGCAGCCGGTGCCGGCGCTGGTCACAGCCTGCCGATAGACCTTGTCCGCGGCATCACCGGCAACAAATATCCCGGGCACCTTGGTGCTGGTGCGATCGGCCTCGTGCTTCAGGTAACCGGCTTCATCCATGTCCAGCCAATCCTTGAAGATCTGGGTTGCTGGGGTGTGGCCGATGGCAACGAACAGACCCGTGACGTCCAGGGTCCGTTCCTCTCCGGTCCTGTTGTTCACGGCCAGAACACCGGTCACGGTCTGGTCACCCAGCACGTCCTTCACTTCGGTGTTGAAGAGCACCTCGATGTTGGGGGTGTTCTCCACGCGGTGCACCATGGCCTTGCTGGCCCTGAACTCATCCTTGCGCACCAGCATGTAGACCTTGGGGCAGAGCTTGGCCAGGTAGGTGGCCTCCTCGCAGGCGGTATCACCGGCGCCCACAAGGACCACGTTCTGTCCCTTGTAGAAGAAGCCGTCGCATACCGCACAGGCGGTCACACCACCCCCGATATCGCGCAGTCGGATCTCGTTGGGCAGGCCCAGCCACTTGGCACTGGCACCGGTACTGATGATCACGGTGTCGGCATGGATCTCGGTCTTCTCATCCACCCACACCTTGTGCACAGGTCCGCTGAAGTCCACCTTGTTCACCCATCCATTACGGATATCGGTCTTGAAGCGCAGCGCCTGTTGTTTCAGGTCCTCCATCATGTCAGGACCACTTCGGCCTTGCGGATAGCCAGGGTAGTTGTCCACCTCGGTGGTCTGGGTGAGCTGTCCACCGGGCAGGGGGCCTTCGATCATCAACGGCTTCAGGTCTGCACGGGCGGCATAGATGGCGGCGGAGTATCCGGCAGGTCCCGATCCAATGATCAGGCATTTGACGTGTTCGGGAGTGGTGCTCATGGCGTTCTTGGGGGCGCAAAGTTAGCCTCGTGCCCGGCATGCACTGGTGACCAAGGTTACGGCAGGGTGAATACCCAACCTGGCCAGATTTCCGTACGGGGAGGATCTCAAGGCTGGCAGACGACGGTATCCAGCACAGGCACGCCCCAGCCGCTCCATACGCCGAGGCCACCATCGATGTTGCTCACCACGTTGGCCGGGTTGCTGAAGACATCCCCTTGCGAGGCGACGTTGTTCTGGAAGGAGTTGTAGAATAGGTAAGAGGCTCGGTCAAGGCTCACGAGCTTCACCACTACCGTATCGCCTCGCTTGAAATAGCCCCGTTCCTCGTTCTCATCGTCCTCGGCCTCGCTGTAGGGTTGGGCGCCACGGTTAAAGTTGAAATCGAAGGACAAGCCATTGACGAAGCGGTCCTCGAAGACGGAGAAGAAAGGGGGCACGAAACTGTCATCCTTGGGGCTTCCGTCCGGACCGGCGTTGATGCGCTTGGCCAGCCAGCGGTAACTGTTGCCTATGGTGTCCGGATCGGAAAGACGGGCCCAGATGAAGCCGAGCGAGTCGTCGTTGGGCTGCTGCAGTGCCAGTTTGAACCAGAGGGAATCCAGCTGCACAGCCTGTGGGATGGTGGTGGTGGCAGAGAGGTCCTTCCCATCGGCCTGGATATTCAGTTGGTAGGAACGGCCGGGCTCACCGAGCAGCGTGAGCTTGGTCCAGGCGCAGATGTTGGCGTTGGAAAGCAACGTCACATCCAGGCCGGTGAGCGCGGCGATCAACGCGATCTGTTCCTCGGTCAGTTCACCGCTGCAGATGCGGTCCAGCGGATGGGTGGTCGTGCCATCAAAAATGGAAACCGAGGCCTCGGTGACGAAGCTGGCGGCGATGCTGTTGAGGTCGGTGGGCGCGAAGTAGCTCTGTGTACGCGTGAGGATCACGATCGGTGGAGCACCGGTCTCAATGGTGCCTTCCACGACGATGCGGGGCTCGGTGACCGGGAGGTCCACTGTGATCTCCTTCTCGCAGGCCACCAACGTGAAGGTCGCTGCCAATAGAAGAAAACCTGCTCCTTGCCGGAAGAATGTGGCCATGTGCATCAGAATTGGAAGTTCCAGGTAACGGACGGCAGGATGGAGAAAAGGGAGACCTGTTTGGCCACCACTTGGAATGTGTTGGTTGCCGGGTTGCCCGAGGCATCGAAGTAGATGAAGTAGGGGTTAGCCCTATTGTAGGCGTTGTAGATGGAGAAGGTCCAACTGCTCTTCCATCGGCGGGATATCTCCGTGGTCTCCTGGGTCACCGGGTCGGTCACCGTGCGGGTGGTCCTGTTGTGAAGCGTTGCTGCAAGGTCCAGGCGGTGGTAGGGGACCATGCGGTACCCGTTCCGCTGGGTGTACTCACTTACGACCCGACCCTCATAGAAGTAGCGGTTCACCGGAAGTGTCACTGCCTGTCCGGTGGAATAGACGAAGTTGGCCCCGAAGCTCCACCGCTTGTTGGGCTCGTAGGCCAAAACCACCTTCAGGTCGTTGCGGCGGTCCCAGCGACTGGGGAATTCCACGCCCTCATTGATGTCGGGAAATGTGCGCATGGTCTTGCTCCAGGTATAGCCTACCCACCCGTTCATCTTACCCAGTCGTTTTTTGATGAACAGCTCCGCACCATAGCTGTAGCCATCGCCGAACACGAGTTGGGCGTCATAGTTGGTGTTACCGTTGTTGGCCGGTTCGGCGCCCTCGGCGTATTCGATCAGGTTGTCAAAGTCCTTATAGTACACCTCCACGCTGGTCTCGAACAGGCCCTCCAACAGGTCCCGGAAATAGCCGGCTGCATACTGGGTGCCGATCTGGGGACGGACGTTGGTGCTGCTGGGGATCCACACGTCCGTGGGCAGCGGAGTGCTTCCGAAGCTGGCCAAGTGCACATATTGCTGCCCCCGGTTGAAGGAAGCCTTGATGCTGCCTTGACGTAGACGGTAACGGGCAGAGAAGCGAGGTTCCAGGGCGGCGTAGCTGGCGATGGGGGTGCCGGGAGCGAACTCCTCCGGTTCGCCGGTCGCGCGACCCGCATCATCCAGTTCATATAGCTTGAACGGCCCCACGTGTGCGAAGGTGGTTAGTCGCACGCCAGCGTTCAGGCGAAGCTTGTCGGTCACGTCAAAGTCATCCATGACGTAGAGGGCGGTCTCGTGGGCGTGCAACTTGGGCGGTGTGTCGATGTCGAAATCGGTATCACCGCTGCTCACGTTCACTGTGCTGGTGGTGTACACATGGTAGGTGTACTGGCCACCGTATTTCAGGCGATGACGACCATTGGGGTAGTGGGAGAGGTCCACCTTGAGGCTGTAGTCCTTGATGCCACTGAACAGTTCAAAGGCGAACTGGTCCTGGTCGGCTTGGAAGGCGAAGGAGTAGTCACTGAATGTGGCCGTGGTGTTCATGAACAGCTTGGGGCCGAACACGTGGTTCCATCGGGCGGCAAGCGTGGCATTGCCCCAAGGGATCCGGAATTTCGGGTCTCCCTCCTGGCTGCCGGAGAAGTCAAAGACATCGCGGCCGAAGTAGCCGCTCAGGAAGACCCGGTCCTTGTCGCTGAATCGGTAGTTCGCCTTGGCGTTGAGGTCGTAGAAGTAGTACCCACTGCCGGAGAACGCGCTTTCCGGATTGATGAAGGGTTTGGTGACCACATCGATATAGGTGCGCCTGCCGCTCACGATGAACGAGCTGCGATCTTTTACAATGGGGCCTTCGAGGGTGAGGCGCGAGGAGATGAGCCCGATGCCACCCTGCCCATGGAAGCCCTTGTCATTGCCGTCCTTCATGCTGATGTCCAGGACGGAGGAAATGCGCCCTCCGTAATTGGCGGGCATACCACCCTTGATCAATTCGATGTTCTTCACGGCATCCGCATTGAACACACTGAAGAACCCGAAAAGGTGACTGGCGTTATAAACGGTCGCCTCATCCAGTAGGATCAGGTTCTGGTCAGGTCCGCCACCACGCACGTAGAATCCGCTGTTGCCTTCCCCGTTACTGGCCACGCCCGGCAGCAGTTGGATCGTCTTCAGGATATCCACCTCGCCGAGGAATGCGGGCAGGGTGTTCAGTTTCTGCACGTCGAGTTCCACGGTACCCATCTGAGTGCCTTCCATATTATCCTGCTTCCGCTCCCCCACGACTTCGAATTCCTTGGATTGGATGGCTTTGGGAGCAGCATCAATGTTCACCTTCATGTCAGCATTCACCACAATGGTACGCGTCCAATCCTCGTAGCCTATATAGCTCATGGCCAGCGTATATGTCCCTGGTGCCAGGCTAAGTACATAGTAACCGTAGACATTGGTGGCAGTGCCACGCATGGTCTCCTTCACAAAGACATTGGCGCCCACAAGGGTCTCGCCTGTGCTGGCATCGGCCACATATCCGCTCACACTGAAGACCTGTTGAGCTTGGGAAGCCATGGCAAGCAGGCTTAGGGTCAGGGAAAGGACAAACGAAAGGTGGCGCATGAGGACGGTCGGGAAAGGAGGCGCAAAGGTATCGGGAGGGTGTTCGGTGACCTTCCCGTTCATCGTACCGAACGACCATTGGTCCAATTGGTTCAGGAGCATTGCACATTGAACTGTTGGCAACTCCGCGTTGATCAACACTGCGGAAACATTGGGCGAACACCCTGTAGCGGAGCTTTGCGGACATCAAATCCCAATTCCATGAACACCATTCTCCGGAAGTATAGCGCAGGTATCCTCACCACGGTGGTCTATGCTGTGGTGGTCACGTTCGCGATCTGCTGCACGCTCGGGCTGATCTGAGATCCCCGAGCATTGCCCAGATGCGATGCACCGGGCTCATAAGGGCCTAGTGTCCGGCAGGTTGTGCGCCGTTCAGGGGCGTTCCGGCAAACTCTCTTGCCGGATGTTCCCGTTCGATCACATCATTTTCTACATTTGCGGCCCTTATGGGTTTAACGCAGCCCTGTTGCCCTGACCGCCGAGAGGTGGGAAGTCCAACGAATTGCGGGACAAGTACCTCGGGGTGTAGCGCAGCCCGGTAGCGCATCCCGCCATGGTGGCGGGATGGTCGCAACGAAATGTGGGACAATTTCCTCGGGGTGTAGCGCAGCCCGGTAGCGCATCCCGCCATGGTGGCGGGATGGTCGCAACGAAATGTGGGACAATTTCCTCGGGGTGTAGCGCAGCCCGGTAGCGCACTTGCATGGGGTGCAAGTGGTCGCTGGTTCGAATCCAGTCACCCCGACCGCTACAGTGTCAAGGCCTCCAACGAGAGTTGGGGGCCTTTGTCATTTCCTCCCCTGTAAACAGACGGTAAACATTCGGACGGGAATGACCCGCTTTGTCCATCACCTCGGCCGCAAGCTTCGAGGGCTGAACCCTCCTGCTACTTTTGAAAGGCACCAGGCCCATTCACCTAAAGCCCATTCGATGAAAGGCACCCTACGTTCCTACGCCCCACCCTTTGCACTTGCCGCGATCCTCATGACCGGCTGTAACGCTCGACCGAAGCCCGAACACGTCATGGCGTTCGATCGGGCAGTGCGGGAGACGCGGATAGCGTTGAAGTTCCCAGACGCGGCCGAGTGGCCACCAATCGAAAAGGCACACATCACCGAAAGCGGGGATACCATCTCAGTGATGTTCACTGTGCGGGCTAAGAACGGTTTCGGCGTGGTCAGTGATGAAATGGTCATGATGGACTTCCGGGTGGATAGCTGTGCGCACCTCCTGGGGGGCTTCACGGCGGGTCGCGAACGGCCACGCCCCGACCTACCAGGGAGGCCGTGTGATATCGTTGCGCGAATCGAGTGGGAGCGTCTCCATGAACAGGAGCACTACCGACACTGGGACAGCATCGATTCGGTCCAACTGGCTCCCCACAAAGTGGAGGCTATGGCCAGGATGGATAGCATGCTCCAGAGCAAGGGTCTTTGAACTGTCTTCAGCCAGCCTTTGGCTTTGGGGCCGAGGTGTGGGATTCCGGTGGGTCATCTTGAAGGCACCGGGGGAGTAGCACCTTGCTCACTGTATGGTCCACCTTCCCTTCCACACGCTGTGTGGCCTTGCCGTACCCTCGGTCAAGTAGAAGCTCGGCGGCCCGGATGTTCCCCCGCCTGGCCAGTTGCATCAGCTTCTTGAGAATGGCCTCAGCAGCAGACACGCCCCCGGTTTCCTCTCCCAACACGTCGGCAAGGATGGTATCCAGCTCAGGGAGTTTCCGAGGGCGTCCCTTGGGGTTGCCGCTCTGACCTTTCTTGAACGGCTTGTTCCCTGGGATCGGGTTGGGTCGGGTGCCTGTGGCGGCTGTTTTCCGGCTGTTCTTAGGGTTTCGCATGGTGTTGCAACTGCTCAGGATCAACGCCACCCCCGGCGGCGACCGAATCGGCGGAGGAAGCGAATGATTGCGGCGGTGTTCGGAGGCACCAGGTAGATCGGCTCTCCGGTTTCGGTCATCTTGCCGGATAGTACGCCTTCGATCTGCTGGCGAAGGTCAGGGGCTGAACCCTTGGCATGGGAGCGGAGTGGTGAGGGCTTCATGGGTCGCGGTTTACAGTGTGGCGCCTGGCATGGCTGCGGGCTTCACCGCCACGTAGCACACCTTCCCCGGTTGGTCGGTGGCCGTTCGCTCCCAGGTGATCCCTTCGCAGTCCACCGAATCGGGGATCCCTTCGGGTAGCAACCGCATCTGGAACAAGGCACAGCGTACCGTATACATCTGAGCGCCCATGATGCGGATGGGTATGATGCTGGGGTATTTGTCAAGGTCCACACGAACAATGATGTCGCTGGATCGCTGGGGTTGGATGGTGGTCATGGTGGGGTCTATTTGGCGTAGCGCAGGTTCAGGCGAAGGTGTCCGTTCCGGTCGAGGGTGGCCTTTTCGATGAATCCGTTCAGACCGCCGAGGTGATTCTGTCCAAGGAACGAACGGACAAGGCGGCCGGGGTCGAATGTGATCACGTTACAGCCGTAGCACATCACAAGGGATTCGGCCTGTTCAATGGTGGGAAGGGACCCATCGAACTCCACATCTCCACCGTTCATGTTGCCAGACCTCAGGTACCGATCCCAGGTCCAGTAGTCCCGCTGAAGGTTGGCCGCGCTCAATGGTGCGTTGCTCACCATGGCTCCGGTGATGGCTCCCGTGTCCACAATGGCAGGTGCACCGGGCGCACCGTTCATGCATGCAATGAAGGTGAAGCCTTTCCGGGGTATGGCCTGTGGGTCGGTGATGATCATGGCCACGTCGGTCACCACTCCGGGGCTGTAGCTGATGGTCCTGTCCCGAGTTACGCCGGACACGCACGGCCCGGAGTAGATGATATCCAGTCCGAGGAAGTCCGGGGTCAGGGCCACGTCAAACGTGAGTTTCTCTACGCTGGGGACCTCGGCCCCCAGGCTTTCGTGGGATAGGCGCTCCACCACCGATCCGGGCGGAAGGGTGGTCAGGTCGATACCCACCTGGGTGTTCCAGTAGATGTAGTGTTCGATCCTCAGGTACCCCTCACTGTCAATGTCCCACAGAACGCGGAACATGGTCCCGAGGGCTTGCATCAGTTCCTTGAAGGTCATCTCTCCCACCACGGCGAAGCTGGTAGCGTTGGGGGTGATCACGTCCGTGTTCTGAAGGATCACGATGCCTTCCGTTTGGGTAGGCTCTCCCGTGACGTAGTTCAGGCCCGCCACGTAGCCGGGCGCATCGCCCACGGGGTTGATGCCAAAGAAGTCTGATCGGATCCCGGCAATGCCGCAATCCATCACCGACAAGATCCGGCTGAAGGCGGATGCCAAGGTGCGCGAACGGGTGTAGTTCTGCTGGATCCCCTCAAAGCAGATGTACCGGGGCAATGGTCCGGGGCCGAAGTCCGCCCAATCCCCAGGCCAAGCCATGATCCACGTACCGTTGGGGCATTCCGACGCCGATGGCGGGTAGTCCACCCCCCCGGAGTTGGTACCCACCACCAGGTCAGAGGTGGTCAACGGGAAGCTGAATTGTGGCGTACGTGCCCACACGGCTTGCCCTTGGTACGGGCCGGTCGTATTGTCGCACCCATCGAAGATGAGCGTCCACCCAGTACCGTTGGGTATTTGGGGAAGGCCCCCTACACAGTCCGTGACGAAGTATTCCACCCACCAGAGCTTGTAGGTCAAGGTGGTAGCAGGAAGCACGAATTCCCACTCCAGGCCATGGGCCGCCCAACCCGGCTGGTCCGGCACCCCGTCCACCAATGACACGTTGTACGTGACCACTGTGGAGGGGGAACCGATCTCACCGGCAAGGACATATGAGGCCCCGAAGTCGATCCATGGCATGGTGCGGGCGTTCACGGTCTGGTAAGGCTCAAGCAGGATGTTCGCCTTCACGTCCTTCTTGGCTTCCAGGCAAGAATACCGATCATCGGGGATGGGCTGGACAGTGATCGTGCATTTCGAGTAGTTCCATTGGCCACCACCGGCGGGGAAGGACCCGGTCCACACGGGCACCCACGTAGACCCGCACTTGAGTTCCACGCGGATCGGCACGGTCGCACACCACCCCTGGGTATCGCGCCTGGCTTTCAGGTACGCCCAATCATCCTTGGCGCTGAACACAAGGTTTCCGCCAAGGCTCATTCGAGCACCGGCCCGGAAAGAGGATCGTTCGCGCTTCCACTCGAACAATGGATCCGACACGCCGGCGGGGGTCAGTTGCAGTGGCCACGAAAGGCCGTCATCTTCGGAGGTCATCCACCTGTAGATCATGCGTGGTCGGAGGTTTGGAGTTTGGCACGCTCGGCCCAAAGGGTGTCCTTGGCGCGTTCAAGCTGTGCTGGTGTCATGATTGATGTTGGCGTTGTCCGATGGTGATGGGTGCGTTACGGTCGCTGGTAGTGGCTCTGCGTTGGTCGGTGGCGGTTAGCTTGGGTGGGTACACGTCGGTCCAACCGGACCGGATGGAATTCTCCAGTGAGGTGATCGCGGATGCCTCACCCATTTTCAGCAACTCGGCAAGGATGAGCGATCGGGCGTGTTCGGTCATGGGCTTCTGCTTGCTGGCCCGCATCTGGGCGAACCCATCCCAGGCGATCGCGAACGCTTCCGATGCGAATGGTAGCGAATCGGACTTCGGCTCAGGATTCAATCGTTCGGGGTTTTGGAGCTTGGCGCGTTCGGCGTTCTTCTGTTTGATCGCTTCACGGAGAGGGATAAACGGGGCGTTACGGTCCATGATCGTTGATTGGGATCGTTCCGTTGCCGTGGTGGCCTTCGGAGCGGGTTGCACCACGGGCCTCTCCCATTTTCGGTTCGCCGGGTTTATCCAGCCTTCGAGATAGGTGCGATAAGCGCCGCCTGGTGTGGACCGGACGTACTCATGTGCCTTGGCGATCACCTCCGCACGCTCCACCGTGCTCAATTGGCGGAAGTAGCTCAGGGCTTTGGCCTTGACACCATGGCGCTCGAATGCGATCCATAGAGCCTCGAACTGATGGGCCACTTCGTCAGGGTCGTTCGGTACCGGTTTCGATCGGCCATTTCCCACTTCATCGCTTCCCTGTTCAACTTCAACTTCCTCTTCATGCTTCATACTTCCAACCCTTCGGTTTTCAGCAGGGTACCCTAAGGGTACCCCTGGGGTACCCTTTCGTCCACCTTTCTTACCATGGGCTATGGCCTGGCTCCGGAACTGTGCTTGGCGTTCGCGCTGCTCTTCCATCCACTCCAAGGCAAGGCCACCATTTCGATCGGTGAAGAGGTACCGGATGCGATCCCATGCCGCGCCCGCTACTTGGGCCAAACGGCCTTCGGGCGTGGTGCCTTGTGTCCAGAGATAGATCACACAGCGTGTCCAGGACCCGACGGCTTCGCAGTCCAAGCCCATCAGCTCTGCACCCCGATCACCTGCATAGAATTGAAAGGCGGGGGCCTTATTCTTGGCCGTTGATCCGTTCTCCGTCATGGTCGTGCGTTCAATGGGTATCGGCTCACTTGCCTTCCATCTGCTCAAGCTCCACCTTGGCCGAGGTGGTTACTCCGGCACCATCCATCCACGCCAGGATGAGCGACTTCTTGAAGTATAGCTTCCCATGGACCTTTGAGAATGGGATGGTCTTATTCATCACATGCTTGTAGATCGTGCTCTGGGCTTTACCGGTCCACTTGGCACATTCATGAACACCGCCCCGCTCTTCTTCGGGGGCTTGCTCTTTCAGGCGGCTCTTCAGGGTCCGCACATCAGACGCGATCTGCTCAAGCTTCGCGTCGATCAATTCGTAAGGGTTGGCAATCATCTTGGGCGGCCGATGGGTGTGTATCCCAATGGTGCCACAAGTGTCAGGCTATCCGATAAACGGGAATGGCTTTCCGACCGGTCACCGACCGGTTACTTTCTGACTTCACTCGGGGTCTATCCCTATTTTCCCCCCCTCCAGCTTCGCCATGGCCTTTGCATTAGGCGAAAGAAGCGGGTATATCTTCAGTAGTCTGCGCCTTACAATATGTTCCACCACATCACCGATCCGCTCTGCCTGGTCTTTGTAGTAACGATCAAAGTGCCCGCGTAAGGTCTCTCCGGAACTCGGACTATCGTAGCCATAATGTGATGCCCATTTCGCATCGTTGGTGTGGTCAATGTTCATGCTCTTCTCGCCCCCCAATCGTTCATACGCATGCAGCAACCCCGCCTCAATTAGGGTTAGGCTCCCCGCAGGCTTGTGCGTAGCCTTCGCCTGGCGTAGCGCCCCGACGCCTTCAGCAAGTGCCGCTGGGATTGCCTTCAACATTCGTACAAGCTCGGCCTTGTTACGGTCCAGAGCCTCAAGGATATCGGCACCACGGCCACGGGATCGCACCACCGTGACCAATCCAGCGCCCTCACCATGGCCCATCGTGAAACTGGCTACACCTTCCACCAGCATTGCCATTGCCGCCCCCAGTGCATTCGGATCACTGTCGAACTTGCCCATGAATGCCCGAACCTCGGCCAAGTACTCTTCCGCCCATCTTCGGTAGCGCCCATCATTGGTCACCACCGGCATACCCACATCCGGAAACCCTCTGCGGATCGCTGAATCGACGGTGGGGAACGCGCCATCCGGGAAGCGAGGGTCATCCGGTCCGGTAGCCAAGGAGGGGAGGCCTCCAACGATTCCCACCCACACACGGACCACACGGAGGTAGGTAGGTGCCGTTTCCTCCCATTCGTAACTACGGGGGGCTTGGTCTGCGTCAATTGCCCCCAGCTGCTCCTTGCGGAATTTTCCGAACAAGCTTTCGCCGTCCGGGAAGAGGTTCGCATCTTCCAAGGCCCGGGTGAACAGTAGGTAATGAGCGGCCTTCGCTTCCCGGATCAGTGCTGTGCATGCAGCGGCCACGGTTTCTTCATGGGCCGTAACGGACCCGCGCTTGGGGTCAGTGTCGAGGTGGCAATAGGCTCCGACGTGCGTCGATGGAACAAACGGAACAGGGGTAGACCCTGTTTCCGGTTCCTGCGGTGGGTTCTTGCGCTGCGCTGCTTTGGATGTGCGATTGGCCATGGTCGAAGCTCTGTGTTCACCGGGTTCGTTATGGTACCACTTTGATGATCTGCTTGGCCAGCGCGTCCACTTCGTCGGCGCGGTATCGGTAGCCCTTGAACGGTCCCGTGTGCTTGGTGAGGCCCATGCTGGCCAGCTTGCGGCGGCGGTCGTACTTCGCCCACTTGCCTTCACCCGGGCGGGCTACAAGCCCAAGGCGGGCACAAGCCGTGTCAGGGTGCAAGAACTCAATGCGCGGCATGGTCGCGGCCGTGTTCCATCTGCAGATCCAGCCGAACACGCAAGGACAGGGGCCGGGGTTCGGCTGAATCCCCTTCACCTGTGGGTGGCTCTATCGGTCCGGATGTCGAGGTAATACGATCACCAAGGCCGGGCTCCAATCTGTTCAGAGCAAGGCGCAGGCGTTCGTTCGATGCCTCAAGTTCTTGGGCAATTAGGCGAAGGGTTTCGTTGAGATCCATGGGGCGGTGATTTGGGAGGGTTGGTTTACAGGTGCTCGTTCATTGCGTCCTTCAGCAGCTTGTGATCCAGGTGCTTCAGGTAGTGCTCAGTGGTCTTGATGCTGGTGTGTCCAAGGCTACGCGAGATCCGCGGAACGGGCACCTCGGCATGGAACATCCGGGTCGCGTACGTGTGCCGGGCAACGTAGAAAGTGAGGTTCACCTGTATATCCAACAGGGTGGCCAGCTTCTTCAGATCGGCGTTCACTTGCTTCAGGTACTTCTTGGACCGGTTCCATACTTGCTTGGGCGTGGCATGTGCCTCATTCAGGATCGGGAACACGTAGGGGCTGTCGCTGCTGTAGTGGTCCATGATCGCTTGCATGTGCTCAGTGACGGGCGGCTGAATGGTGGCCTCCTCTTCCCCGTGGTGCGCGATCTTGGTCCGTATGTAGGTGATCACGCCACTGTGAATGTCCGAATGCCTCAGCTTGGCCATATCAATGAAGTTCATCCCGCAACTCCAGTAGGAGAACATGAACAGGCGAACGCTATCGGCCAGGGTAGGGTGTGCATCCATGGGAAAGGCTTTGATCCGCTCCATGTCTTCGGGAGACAATGGCCGGGGACGCTTCCCGCTCTTCAGGCCCTTCATGGAAAAGCCCTCATTCTGATTCGTGTCAAAGGGATAGCTGGCGATCGTGATCACCTTGGCCTTGATCGCTCTGTTGATGCCGGTGCGCAGGGTGCGCATATAGACCGAAATACTCCCAGGCTTGCAGCCTTGCGCCTTCAGGTCCTTGGCGAACCCTTCCAGGATCTTGGGAGTGAGATCCCGGAGCTTCACCTCTTTGCCCTTCATGTACCGATCGAATACCCGGCCCGTGCTGGTGAAGGTGTCGGCATAGCCGTGCTTCCCATCGGCCTCGAGTTCTTCGGCGATCTTGTAAAGCCAACCCTTTACCGTGTCGGTTGAGCGGTCCTTCTTGGCGCTCCACCGTTCATCGAATGCGGCCAAGGACAGCTTTTCATCCCGGAGCATCGCCCGGACGTGCTTCTTCACCTCTGCCATCTTCCCGGCAAGAATCCCGTCCGTTGCAGCCTTGCCTTTCGTTCCCGTCACCACGGATGCCGAGGTGGGGTCCCATTCGCTCAGATGGGCAGTGAGGCCCTTGATGGAATACCTCTTGATCTTGCGGTGGTGGATCAGTTGCAGCATGATCGGATGCCGGCCGTCCTTCAGGGTGTACCCGGTGAAGCAGATGAACCGGGCGCTGAACCCTTGATCGGTTGCGTCCTTGTCGATCTCAATTATCGCACCTGGCACAGTCCTGCCCGGTTTACCCGGAGCGGATTGGGGGGTGTCCTTGCTGATGAGCTTCATGGTGTCCTGTAAACGTGCTGTAAACATATGCGGAAAGAATGAGAAAGGCAAGGAAGCGCGTCTATCTTTCGGAATCCCTATTTTTGCTGCATGTTCAAAGGATTCACCCTGTCACGGAATATCTCGGAAAACGGTACAGCCGTGCATGGGGTGCAAGTGGTCGCTGGTTCGAATCCAGTCACCCCGACTGGCAGATACAAGAAGGCCGTTCTCCCCGGAGAGCGGCCTTCTGCTTTTCCGAACGATGGTGCAATTCTACATCCTTCATTCCGCCATCCTGGATCGTTACTACCTGGGCCACACCAGCGAGGCGTTGGATGAACGGTTGCGCAAGCATTTGAGCGCTCACAGCGGCTGGACGGCCCGGGCCAAGGACTGGCGGCTGGTCCACCATGAGCTATTCGCCACGAAGAGTGAAGCCTATCGGCGTGAATTGGAGGTGAAGGGCTGGAAAAGCAGACCAAGGCTTGAGGCTTTGATCGGCGCAGCCCGGTAGCGCATCCCGCTTGAGGCGGGATGGTCGCTGGTTCGTCCCGATGCCTCGAATCCAGTCACCCCGACTGGCAGATACAAGAAGGCCGTTCTCCCCGGAGAGCGGCCTTCTGCATTTCCGAACGATGGTGCAATTCTACATCCTTCATTCCGCCATCCTGGATCGTTACTACCTGGGCCACACCAGCGAGGGGTTGGATGAACGGTTGCGCAAGCATTTGAGCGCTCACAGCGGCTGGACGGCCCGGGCCAAGGACTGGCGCCTGGTCCACCATGAGCTGTTTGCCACGAAGAGTGAAGCCTATCGGCGTGAATTGGAGGTGAAGGGCTGGAAGAGCAGGTCACGGATCGAAGCCTTGATCGGCGCCGCCCGGTAGCGCATCCCGCTTCGGGCGGGATGGTCGCTGGTTGGATCCAGTCACCCCGACTGGTTGATACAAGAAGGCCGTTCTCCCCGGAGAGCGGCCTTCTGTATTGCCGAACGATGGTGCATTTCTACATCCTTCACTCCGCGATCCTGGACCGTTACTATCTGGGCCACACCAGCGAGGGGTTGGATGAACGGTTGCGCAAGCATTTGAGCGCCCACAGCGGCTGGACGGCCCGGGCCAAGGACTGGCGCCTGGTCCACCATGAGCTATTCGCCACGAAGAGTGAAGCCTATCGGCGTGAATTGGAGGTGAAGGGCTGGAAGGGCAGACCACGGCTTGAGGCCTTGATCGGCTTAGCCCGATAGCGCATCCCGCTTTGGGCGGGATGGTCGCTGGTTCGTCCCGATGCCTCGGGACCAGTCACCCCGACCGGCTGATACAAAAAGGCCGTTCTCCCTGGAGAGCGGCCTTCTGCATTTCTGCAGCGATCGACCACCACGATCGCCCAGAAAGTGCTTCGGTTCTGAAGCGCCGAATTGCTGGGCTCAACGGTGGGGTGAACTGTTCGAACCCCATGGACAGCAACTCTACCTTTGCCCTCCCCACGCTCCGTGAAATCATGATGAAGTCTTTGACGCCTATCGTGCTGTTCAGCGCGACTCTGCTTTTCTCTTGTTCCTCAGAACCGGCCTCCAAGGAGGATGGTGTCACGACCACCCCGAACGCACCCATGGACAGTCACAGCCACGCGAGCGCTTCCGTTGCGCGGATCACCCACCTCGACCTCGACATCACCGTTGATATGGCGGAGCGTGCCATCCATGGTGTTGCCAACTATGACATCGCACCCAACGGGGCGGATACCATCATCCTGGATGTGGATGGTCTGCAGGTCGATCAAGTGCTGGTGGACGATTCGAAGGCAGCCTTTTCGTTGGGCGACAGTTCGTTCATGGGCCAGGGCTTGCGGATCCCGATCGGTCCTGACAGCAAACGTCTGGCGGTGACCTACCGAACATCCAGCGATGCCAAGGCCCTGCAATGGTTGTCCCCCCAGCAGACGGCCGACCGCGTCCATCCCTTTCTTTTCACACAGGGACAGGCGATCTTGACCCGCACATGGATCCCGATCCAGGACAGTCCGGGGATCCGGCTCACCTACACCGCGCGCGTGAAGGTGCCGCAGGAGCTGATGGCCGTGATGAGCGCCTCCAACCCACAGGAACGTTCGGCGGATGGCACCTACTCGTTCCGGATGGACCAACCCATACCGGCCTACCTGATCGCGTTGGCCGTGGGCGATCTGGCTTTCGAGCGCATCGGTGAACGCACGGGGATCTATGCGGAGCGCAGTGTGGTGAAGAAGGCGGCCTGGGAATTCGCCGAAATGGAGCGCATGCTGGAAGCTGCGGAAGCCCTCTACGGCCCTTACCGTTGGGAACGATATGACGTGATCGTCCTGCCACCGAGCTTCCCTTTCGGCGGTATGGAGAACCCGCGCCTGACCTTCGCGACGCCCACGATCATCGCTGGAGATCGATCGCTCACGGCGCTCATCGCACACGAGATGGCGCACAGCTGGAGCGGCAACCTGGTGACCAATGCCACGTGGGATGACTTCTGGCTGAACGAAGGGTTCACCGTGTACTTCGAGAACCGCATCTGTGAAGCGATCTACGGCAAGGACAGGGCCCTGATGTTGCAGGTGCTGGGTCGACAGGACCTGGAGGGAACGCTGAGTAAACTGGGCAAGAGCGGCCATGATCACGATACCCATCTGCGATTGCATCTGGAGGGACGTGATCCCGACGACGGCATGACGGACATCGCCTACGAGAAGGGCTTCGCATTCCTGATGTTGCTGGAATCGAAAGTGGGTCGGGAGAAGTTCGACGCCTTCCTGCGCACCTACTTCGATCGCTTTGCTTTCCAGAGCATGACCACCGACCGTTTCCTGGCCTATCTGGACGAGGAGCTATTGAAGCCCAACAAGGTCACGGTGGATGTCGCTGCGTGGGTGGACGGTCCGGGATTGCCCATGGACGCCCTGGTCCCGAGCTACACCGGGTTCACCACGGTGGAACTGGAGGTGGAACGCTGGCAGAAGGGGGCAGGTGCAAAGGAGCTGAACACAGGGGATTGGAACGCTTTCCAGTGGATCCACTTCCTGCGCCATCTGCCACGGGGGATCACCGAGGACCGCCTGGCTGACCTGGACCGGACCTTCGGGTTCTCAGCGAGCGGCAACGCCGAGATCCTCGCGGCCTGGTACGAGCAGTGCATCCGCAATGACCATGATGCCGCCTACCCGGGCCTGGACCGTTTCCTCACGAACGTCGGTCGTCGAAAGTTCCTGGTGCCCTTGTACACCGAGCTCGTGAACACCGAGAAGGGAAAGGTGCTGGCACAGACGATCTACCAGCATGCGCGGCCGAACTACCACGCTGTATCGGTGCGTACGCTCGATGAACTGCTGGCCTGGAAGGACAGCAAGCCCACGGTCTCATTCTGAGGTCGTCAGCAGGCGCTTCAACAGGATGGGTTCCAGTTTGTGCCCTCCGGTGAACAGATGCGTCCGGTGGGGAACACCCGAGGTGGTCATCCGCTGAGCCATTTGCTGGAGCACCTCCGGCCCGGCGTAGCCGTCACCATCACCCAGTACCAAGTCCACGTGGATGTTCCGCCATGTGCTGAGCATTTCGCGGTCCAGTTCGGCGGGCAATGATCCGGCCCAGAGCACCATGCGCTTGATCGACGTGCCGCCCTTCAACGCCCAACGGGCCACGGTGGCGACGCCCTGTGAGAACCCCAGAACGTTCACGGTGGTGCCGGTCGGTGCATCGCGCAGCAGGGTGGCGGTGAGCCCATCGAGGTAGGCGATGTGGTCCTCGATCTCGTGCAGGCGGTCCTCGCGGGTCATCCAGGTGGCGCCCACGCGGCTGTGCTCGGCATCGAGGTAGAAGCGGCTCAGCCCTTCGGGTGCCACGATGCAACGGCCTTCCTCCAGGCCGGTGAAATTGTTCAGGAAGTAGCGCGCGAGCTGTCCGTAGCCATGCACCACGACCCACAGCTCACGGCACGTGCGGATATCACCCAGGACGTGGAAGCGTGCCGTGCGTTCCACCCGGATGAAGCGCTCCTCCATGGCGGTGTTCAATAGTCCAGCAGTTCCTTAAGCACCACGCCCACCTTCTCCGCGCTGGGGATCATGGTCGCCTCCAGGGTGCTGTTCAGCGGTATTGCAGGCATGTCCGCCGCACCGATCGTGCGCACGGGTGCGTCGAGGTGTTGGAAGCAGGTGTTCCCGATTCGGCCCGCCAGTGCTTGTGCGAAGCTGTTGGTGATCTGTTCCTCGGTGACCACCAGGCAGCGACCGTGGCGTTGCACCTGCGCCATCACGGTCTCCTCGTCCAATGGCGCCAGGGTGCGCAGATCGACGATGGTGACCCGGCCGGGGAAGTCCTTCGCGGCAGCCTTGGCCCAGTATACGCCCATGCCGTAGGTGATGATGACCGCTGCCTTGCCCTTGTCGAGCTGATCGGCAGAAGCCTCTTGCACGATGCGCGCCTTGCCGAAAGGGATCACATAATCCGCTGATGGTTCGATGGTCTTCGCGTCCTCCGTGCCCTTGATCTTGCTCCAGTAGAGGCCCTTGTGTTCGAGCATCACCACGGGATTGGGGTCGTGGTATGCGGCCTTCATCAGGCCCTTGAGGTCCGCGCCCGTACTGGGGTAGGCGATCTTGATCCCCTTGATGTTGCAGAGCACGCTCTCCACACTGCTGCTGTGGTAGGGACCGCCGCTGCCATAGGCGCCGATGGGCACGCGCAGGATGCAGCTCACGGGCCATTTGCCGTTGCTGAGGTAGCAACTGCGGGCCACTTCGGTGAAGAGCTGGTTGAGCCCGGGCCAGATGTAGTCCGCGAACTGCACCTCCACGATGGGTTTGAGGCCGGCGGCGCTCATCCCCACGGTACTGCCGATGATGAAGGCTTCCTGGATCGGGGTGTTGAACACGCGGTGGTCTCCGAAATCGCGGGCCAGGGTGGCGGCCTCGCGGAACACGCCGCCGAGGCGACCGCCCACGTCCTGCCCGTAGAGCAGGCAGTTGGGGTCCTCCTGCATCAGTTCGCGGATGGCGAAGAGGGCGCTGTCCACCATCACGGTGGGCTGGCGGTCGGAAGGAGCGCGCTCGCCCTTTTCCTCGGTAATGGCGGTAGGAGCAAAGACGTGCGTGGTGAGATCCTCGGGTCGCGGGTCTTCGGCCTCCTTGGCCCGTTCGAAATCGGCCTTCACCCGGGCGATGGCATCCTGTTCCAGTTTCCGCAGGCCGTCGAGTTGGAATCGACGGTCCAGCAGCTGCTGCATGAAGCGTGGGAACGGGTCGCGCTTGCGGTGTTCGGCCATGTTCTCCTCGCTTCGGTAGAACTCCATGCGCACACCACTGGTGTGGTGGTTCAGCAAGGGCACCTTGGCATGCACCAGGAAGGGCCGCCGTTCCTTGCGCACCAAGGCGATCACCTCCTCCAGAGTGGAGTAGCAGCTCAAAAAGTCGGTGCCGTCGATGCTGCGCACCTCGAGCCCTTTGAAGCCCTTGGCATATTCGCTGGCATCGGCCACACGGATCTCGTCGGCGCTGGCACTGATGTCCCACTCGTTATCCTGAACGAGGTAAATAATGGGCAGCTTCTTCAGCACGGCCATTTGGAAGGCCTCGGCCACCTCTCCCTCGGTGATGGACGCATCTCCCAAGGAGCAGACCACGACGGGCATCTCGGAGGGTCCTCGACCCTCCGAGGCGCCCTGGTGTGGAAGGCCTGCCTTTTCCTTATACCACATGCCCAATGCGATGCCCGTTGTAGGGATCGCCTGCATGCCTGTGGCGCTGCTTTGGTGCGGGATCTTCGGCATGTTGTCCCGGCGCAGGCTGGGGTGGCTGTAGTAGGTGCGACCGCCGCTGAAGGGGTCGTCGCGCTTCGCCATCAGCTGCAGCATGAGCTCGTAGGGCTCCATGCCGATGCCGAGCAGGATGCTGTCGTCGCGGTAGTAAGGTGCCACGTAGTCCTGCGGCTTCAGTTGCAGGCCCAGTGCAAGCTGGATGGCTTCATGGCCACGGCTGGTGGCGTGCACGTATTTCGCGGTGAACTTGGCGTTCTCCTCGTACAGTTCGGTCATCGCCTTGGCAGTGCACATCAGCTCCCAGGCGCGGAGAAGGATCTCGTTCGATAGGGCTGCGGCGACGGGTGCCGGGCTGGTCTTGGTGGATGGCATCAAGGCAGGTCTTGGTCTACAGGAGCGGCCAATTTACGCCTTGGGCGGCGCATGACAGGCCCTTTCGGGTCGATAGCTTTGGGCCATACAACTGAACCGCCTACGATCATGAGCCGCCAAGCCCACGAACTCGACCACCGCATCGTCGGTGATGACATGCAATGCGTGGAGATCACGCTGGACCCCATGGAGACCGTCGTTGCCGAAGCGGGGACCATGATGATGCTGGACGAGGGCATTCAGATGGAGACCATCTTCGGCGATGGCCGCGGCCAAAGCCAGTCGTTCATGGACAAGATGTTCAGCGCAGGAAAGCGTGTGCTCACAGGCGAGAGTTTGTTCATGACGACCTATACCAACACCAGTGGTGTGCGCCGAACGGCGTGGTTCGCTGCGGGCTATCCAGGGAAGATCATGCCCATGGACCTGCGTGACTTCCAGGGCAAGCTCATCTGCCAGAAGAACAGCTTCCTGTGCGCCGCAAAAGGAGTGAACATCGGCATCGCCTTCCAGAAGCGCATCGGCGCTGGCCTCTTCGGTGGTGAAGGATTCATCATGCAGAAGCTCGAGGGAGATGGCCAGGTGTACATCCATGCAGGCGGCACCACGGTAGAGCGGGACCTCCAGCCGGGCGAGACACTAAGGGTGGACACGGGGTGCCTGGTCGCGATGACGCAGGATGTGGAATATGACATCCAGTTCGTGGGCGGCATCAAGAACACGCTGTTCGGCGGTGAGGGCCTGTTCTTCGCCACCTTGCGTGGCCCTGGTCGGGTATGGATCCAGTCCCTGCCGTTCAGTCGTCTGGCGGACAACATCATCGCCTCCGCTCCGCGTGCAGGAGGCCGAGGACGTGAGGAAGGAAGTGTGCTCGGCGGGTTGGGACGCCTGCTGGACGGCGACAACTGAACCTATCGGTAGTGCATTTTCGAAGGCCGGGTCATCGATCCGGCCTTCGGTCGTTAGCGCTGATCATTGTTCGCCGGCCGGTCCAGCGCTTGCAGGAAGCCCTGCACGATGCTGAGCAGTAAGCTGAAGCCCAGTGCCCACCAGAAGCTTTCAACCACGAAGCCGGGTACGATCTTGGAGGCCAGGAGCACCATGGCGGCATTGATCACCAACAGGAACAGGCCCAGCGTGACCAAAGTGACCGGAAGGGTCAACAGGATGAGCAGCGGTTTGAGGAAGGTGTTCAAAAGGCTGAGCGTGATGGCCACGAGCAGCCCGGTCAGGAAATCATCCGCATGCACGCCGGGGAGCAGCAGGTCCGTGACCAGCACGGCGATGGTGGAGATGATGAGGCGGATGAGCAATTGCATGGCGTGAAAGTAAGAAAGGCCCCCCGCTGGAAGCCTTTGGTCCCTCAACCTGGGCCGACCACGCACCAGAAGAAGTGTTAAGCCCGTGACGGGTGGTTCACTCCCCGAACAGGCGGTCCCTGTCCCGGCGATCGCGCTTGGTGGGTCGGCCCTCACCGGCCGGCCGGTCCTGTGCCTTGGCCAGACGCAAGAGCTCCAATTTGTCCAGGTCCTCGAACGACGTGCGTTCCGCGATGAGCCCGGGCACCAGCTTGGCACCCACGCGCGAGCTTGGCAGGACCAGGATCTCCCAGCTTCGCCATACAGGCGGTTCGCGCAGGGCCACGGTGTCGCCGGGCTTCACTTCCGCAGAAGGCTTCACCAAGCGGCCGTTCAGCTGCACCTGTTCGCGCCGGAGGGCGTCCGTGGCCAGGCTCCGCGTCTTGAAGAGCCGTACACACCAGAGGAATTTGTCGATGCGCATCGGAGTTGCATGAAAAAGGCGGCGCTCATCGCGCCGCCTCGTGACCCCGGAGGGATTCGAACCCCCAACCAACAGAACCGGAATCTGTCATTCTATCCAATTGAACTACGGGGCCGGTTCCCAAAGCCTTTCGGGCGAAGGGGCCGCAAAGATAGGATGTCCATCGCCACGTGACATGACCGTGCGGCCGGCAACGGACAGGCAGGTCAATCCCGTTCGAAGGACAGGGTGAAACCGGTGGCTTCATCCTTATAGACCAAGCCCCGTGGAGGAGCCTTGTGCATCAGGAAGCCCACCTCGGTGCTTTTGAGGTAGATGTTCTCGCCCTGGTCCTCCCAGAAACCCTTTTAAGTGATGGGGCCTGAAGCGTTCGGGTCGTTGATATTCCACGGGTATATGTCATCTTCCCCGTTCTCCAGCTTCCCGCAAGATCTTTCCTCACTCCGACCATTGCTCGGGCGGAAGTAGGCCCGGACCCGAACTCGGGGCAGCATGGCCTGATCGTCAGGCAGAAAAGCTTACCTTTGCCGACCTTTTCATGGCACTCGGAGCGGACCCACTGTCCGCTGGTCGTGCCACCAATAGCCTGAACCTCCCCTCGAATGCAAGACCTGCGGAACATCGCGATCATCGCCCACGTCGACCACGGCAAGACCACCTTGGTGGACAAGATCCTGCACCAATGCCAGCTCTTCCGGGAGAATCAGGCGACCTCCGACCTGCTGTTGGACAACAATGATCTGGAGCGGGAGCGGGGGATCACCATCCTGTCCAAGAACGTCAGCGTCCGATACAAGGGCGTGAAGATCAACGTGATCGACACCCCGGGCCACAGTGACTTTGGTGGCGAGGTGGAGCGCGTATTGAACATGGCCGATGGCGTGCTGCTGCTGGTGGATGCCTTCGAAGGCGCCATGCCGCAGACGCGCTTCGTGCTCAGCAAGGCCATTGCCTTGGGCCTCAAGCCGATCGTGGTGATCAACAAGGTGGACAAACCGAACTGCACACCGGAAGAGGTGCACGAGCAGGTGTTCGACCTGATGTTTACCCTGGAGGCCAGCGAGGAACAGCTGGATTTCCCAGTGGTGTATGGCAGCAGCAAGCAAGGTTGGATGGGTCCTGATTGGAAGACCCCGACGGAGGATGTGAGCCACCTGCTGGACATGATCATCCAGCATATCCCGGCCCCTGAAAAGGTGGACGGCACCTTGCAGATGCGCATCACCAGCCTCGACTACAGCAGCTTCCAAGGCCGTATCGCTGTGGGTCGCGTGCGACGTGGATCCATCAAGCCCGGCCAGAACGTCAGCCTCGTGAAGAACGATGGTCGCATTACCAAGGGCAAGGTGGCCGAACTGATGGTCTTCGAGGGATTGGGCAAGGAGAAGGTGAAGGACCGTGAACTGTACAGCGGTGAGCTGTGCGCGATCATGGGCCTGGAAGGCTTCGACATCGGCGACACCGTGGCCGATTTCGAGAACCCGGAGGGACTGCCCGGCTTCAAGGTGGACGAACCCACCATGAGCATGCTGTTCACCATCAACACCTCGCCGTTCTTCGGTCGTGAGGGTGACTTCGTGACCAGCCGCCACCTGCGCGACCGCCTGTTCAAGGAGATCGAGAAGAACCTGGCGATGCGGATCGAGGAGACCAACAGCCCGGACAAGCTCCTGGTCTATGGTCGCGGTATCCTGCACATCGGTATCCTGGTGGAGACGATGCGTCGCGAGGGCTACGAGTTCCAACTCGGGCAGCCACAGGTGATCATGAAGGAGATCGACGGTGAGCGTTGCGAGCCGGTGGAGATCCTGACGGTGCAGGTCCCGGAGGCATTCAGCAGCAAGGTGATCGACCTCGTGAGCCGTCGCAAGGGCGAGCTCCTGAGCATGGACCTGAAAGGTGACCGTGTCCACATCGAATTCAACATCCCTGCGCGGGGCATCATCGGCCTGCGCAACCCGCTGCTCACCGCCACCGAGGGTGAGGCCATCATCGCTCACCGCTTCAAGGCATATGAGCCCTGGAAGGGTGAGCTCGGTGTTCGCCGCGCGGCCAGCATCATCAGCGGAGGGACCGGGACGGCCGTGGCCTTCTCGATCAACAAGCTGCAGGACCGTGGCCGTTTCTTCGTGGATCCAGGAGAGGAGGTATACATGGGCCAGGTGATCGGTGAGAACCCGAAGACCGACGACCTCGTAGTGAACATCCTCAAAGGAAAGCAGCTCACGAACATGCGCGCCAGCGGCACGGACAACAAGGAGAACATCGCCCCTGCGGTGAAATTCTCCCTCGAGGAGTGCATGGAGTACATCGCGGACGATGAGTACCTGGAGGTGACCCCCAAGAACCTGCGGATCCGCAAGATCTTCCTGGACGAGAACGACCGCAAGAAAGCTTCGAAGAAGCCGGTGATGGAGGCCTAGGCTTCATTGGTCCATTATCCTGGAACGCCGATCTCCGTGGTCGGCGTTCCGCATTTCCGGGCGTTCGGCCACGGTCCCCGCTGTTCGGGGACCCTTCGCTTGACCTCGTCCTTTTCCGGCTAGTGGAGGATGATCACTTGTGTGGGGAGGTGATCCCCGATGGTGATCGTGTAGGCCCCGTTCGCAAGGTGCTGCGTATCCATGCTCCAGTGTGTGCTGTTGATCTGTTGCTGGAGGACGACCCTGCCCATCGCATCACGCAGGGTCACGGATAGGCCCTGATGTCCGGACGGCAGCCTGATGTGCAGCAGGTCGTCTGCAGGGTTGGGAAATATGGCGGATCGATCAGCGGTGACCGTTCCGGTACCGGTGCCCACCTCTAACAGCCACTCCAACGCATCGCGCAGGTGCACGCGGAACAGGGCGTCACTGGTGTAGTTCTCCTGGGCGTGGCCCAGTGCCGTGTAGAACACGCGGGACCCGACCGCCGGTGTTCGGTACCAGCTCATGGGTCGAGCTGCATCGTAACTGTTCACCAGGCCATTGGGCCCCACCGTCTCCTCCACGCGCAGCACCTCAGTATTGTCCGTTCCGTAGTAGCCTCCCTCCCAATAGTAGTACTCCTCGTTCTTCAGCCACGGGTCAGGCAGATCGGCCGTGCTGGCGTGCGTGCCAATGTGGGACATACTGTATTGCGGTGTGCCATTCACGTGGTTGGGGTTCTCCTGCACACTGGCACCGATCAGCTCGGCGTAGAAATCCCATGTCCCCGTGTTGTTTCCGTTGGCCGTACTGTGCCGGTAGGTGTCGCTGGCCGCATGGATGCCCAGCACCTGGCCGCCGTTCGCCACCCACGCCTCAAAATTGATCCGCTGCTGCGCGTTGAGGATCGCATTCCCACTGGTGTTACTGAAGACGGTCACAGCGTACTGGTCAAGGGTACCGGGATCGCTGAACGGGTCTCCCGAGGCATCGTCATCGACCACCACGCCCAGCTCCGCGCCGATGGACTGGAACATGGTGTAGGATACCGAGCGTGTACCGTGATCATAACCCGAGGTTCGGGTGAAGTGCAGGACCCTCGTTTGGGCCATGCCAAGGGACGCCAGCGAGAGAAGACCGATCAGGTGTAGTGAACGCATACCCCAAGATAGGTCATGATCCCATGGATCGAACCTGGGAAGTACTGGCGTGTACGGGATTCCGGATCGGCGACCGGTCCCCTTCACTTGGATGGGTCCCAACACAATGAAACCATGAAGAACAAACTGCTCCTTCTGATGGCGTTGATGAGCGCCACAGGCATCACCCTGATGCTATACTCCTTCACTGTGCAAGCCAGGGTGGAGACCATGAACGCTCAGCCCACCATCACACACTGTGTGGTACCGCCTTCCGAAGAACCTCCCGGCTGTGTGTTCAAGACCGTGTACGAGGGCGAGGGCTTGGACAGCAGTTTCGTGCTGCGTACCCCGGAAGGTGTCTTGCGATCAGAGACCCGTGGGCTCACCTGGTTGGTGAAGGCGCAGGCGAACGATGGTGGTTTCGGGTCGGGGTCCCATGCCCGCCAGGACATCATCGACCCTCATGCGGTGAGCACCGATCCGGCCACTACGGCCATGGTGGGCATGGCGTTGCTGCGGCTCGGTAACACGCTTGATCAGGGGGAGCAGGCAGGTGTGTTGAAGCGTGCCACCGAATATCTGTTGGTGCAGGTGGAACGATCGCCCAAGGATGCCCGCAACATCACCACGCTGCAGGGCACGCAGATCCAATCGAAGCTGGGCGCCAACATCGATGTGGCCCTCACGGCGCAGTTCCTGTCGAACCTGTTGGCCAAGCTGGGCGACCAGCATCCCCAGCGTTTGCGGTCCATGCGCGCATTGAACACCTGCGTGGGCATGATCCAGCGTTCGCAGAACAGCGATGGCAGCGTGCAGGGTGATGGTTGGGCCGGTGTGTTGCAATCCTCCTTCGCAGCCAACGCACTGGAATCCGCCAAGAGCCAGGGCGCCGAGGTGGATGAGGTTTCGCTGGACCTGGCCCGCGACTACCAGAAGGCGAATTTCGATGTGAGCTCGGGCAGTGTGGCGACGGAGCGCGCGGCGGGGATCACGCTCTATGCCGTCAGTGGCAGCACACGCAGCAGTGCGGTGGAAGCGCGTGAAGTGAACGAGCGGGTGGCCAAGGCGAAGAAGGAGGGACGTGTGGCCAAGGATGCCGTGGTGAGCGTGGACGTGCTGGAGGAAGCGGGCATGTCCCGCGGCGAGGCCGAGAAATTGAACACCGCTTACCAGGTGTACAACGCCGCGAAGGAACAGGCCCAGGACGAACGGGTGATCAGCGGATTCGGCAACAATGGAGGTGAGGAGTTCCTCAGCTTCCTGCAGACCGGCGAATCGCTTGTGATCGGAAAGGACCAGGGCTGGAAGAACTGGTATCAGCAGACCACCGGCCGTCTGGTGAGCATACAGAACAACGACGGCAGTTGGAACGGGCACCACTGCATCACCAGCCCGGTGTTCTGCACGGCCACATCACTGCTCATCCTGAGCGTCAACAACGACATCGAACACCTGATGGCGCAAGGTGCTGTGAAGTACCGATAGGGTCGTAACGTATGTGGCCGGTGACCTGCACGGATGAGCGGTGCTCGAACAGGGAGGAAGGTCCGGACCTTTGTGCCGGACCTTCTTTTCCATCCGCCCCTTGCGATCCCTCCGTATGCCTTTTCTCATCTTTTTCGCCGCACTTCTCCTTCTTGCAGGTGCCGTCCTGTTGTACTTCCGGTTCTCTGCCCGGATCGGAAGTGACCCGTCAGGAGCCCGGTTGGAGCGGATACAGGCCTCGCCGAACTACCATGATGGCAAGTTCCGGAACGTGGTGCCCACGAACATGGACATGCCACCGGCGAAGATGGCCGAGACCATGTGGGAGTTCCTGAAGGGTGGTGAAGGTCGTGAGCCGAAGGACACGATCCCCACTGTACCGTTCGATCGCGCAGCCTGGGAGGCCGTGCCCGATACCTCCCTCGCAGTGGTCTGGTTCGGCCATTCCTCGCTGTTGCTGAAGGTGGCGGGTGTCACCTTCCTCACCGATCCGGTGTTCGGTGAACGGGCCTCCACCTTCTCGTTCATGGGCCCCAAGCGCTTTCCTTATGACCGGCACATGAGCGTGGATCAGCTGCCCCGGGTGGATGTGGTGCTTTTGTCCCATGATCACTACGACCATCTGGACCATGAGACCATTGTGCAACTGAAGGACCACGTGCAGCGCTGGGTGATGCCGCTGGGTGTAGGGGCACACATGGAGGCGTGGGGTGTTCCGGCGGAACAGATCAGCGAACACGACTGGTGGGAGCGCGTGAATGTGATGGGCGTCGATCTTTCGTTGACCCCTTCCCGGCATTTCAGCGGCCGTGGATTGACCAACCGCTTCAGCACCTTGTGGGGTTCCTGGGTCCTGGAAGGGGCCGGAAAACGTTTGTATTTCGGTGCCGATTCGGGTCCCTCGACGACCTTCGCGGAGATCGGTCAGCGATTCGGTGCCTTCGACCTGGTGTTGCTCGAATGCGGTGCCTACAATGAGAAGTGGGCGGACATCCACATGCGGCCCGAAGAGACCGCTCAGGCGGCGAAGGACCTGGGCGCCAAAGTGCTGATGCCGATCCACTGGGCCAAGTTCAGTCTGGCCATGCACGCGTGGAAGGAGCCGGTGGAGCGCGTATCCGTCAAGGCGTTGGAACTGGGCATCCCACTGCTCACGCCGCGGATCGGCCGGATCGTGAACGGTCCGAACATGGCATTGAGCGAACGCTGGTGGAGCACCGTGGAATGAAAGAGCGCCGCCCATCGGACGGCGCTCCTTCATCATCTGGACCTATCGGGTGATGGCAATACGCCCGCTGGCCTGAAGCGTCCCGGCGCCATCCCTCAGTACCGCCGTGTAACTGCCTACGGACAATTGCGTGATATCGATCCGATCGTTACCCTGCACGGTCCAGCGCAGTGCCTCGCGCCCCTGCATGTCGATGAGCACCAGCTCAGCGCCCGGCGAGATCGTGGTGCTAAGTACCAGTTCGTCGCTTGCCGGGTTCGGGTAAAGCGTGAAGCTCCGGTCGAAGGTCTCTTCCGCGAGGCCGGTGCTGGTTTCCACCACGATGCGCCCCTTCATGCCCATGTTGGCGTGGGGTATGCAGACATAGTAGTAGGTGCCGGGTATCGTGAGGTTCAGCGTGTTCGTGCCAGGTCCGAAGTTGAATCCTCCGTTGGAGGTGTTTCCGTTGGCGTTCCAGGTGGCTTCGCTCACTTCGGTCATGGTGTGCTGGCCGCCGATGGTGAGAGTGATGTCGGTGCCGGCCTGCACGGTGAGCAGAGCAGGTGAAAAAGAGAAGCCCACCGTGCTGATGGATTGTGCGCTCAGCAGGAAGGGTAGGACGGTGGCGAAAAGAGTAAGGGTGTGCTTCATGGTTTTTGGTTTATTTTCCCATGACGTATGGAAGTGCATTTTCGCTGCCTGGTCGGTGACCTTCAGTTGGCTCCATACCGCGGATCTTGTTTCCAAGGGAGCTTCTCCACGTGTTCCACGCTCAGGGAGCAGTGCCCGAATTCTTCCTCCACCTTGCCTGTTAGGCGATAGACACCACGTCCCCGGAACGGATACCGCGCTTCCACACTGGGGAACTGCGTACTATCCCAGAAGTCACCCGCCGGGTCGATGAAACTGCCGAAGCTCATGCGTTCACCGGTGCCGGTCCGCGTGGGCTTCACGTGCACCACGTAGCCGAGCATGGTCACGCGCTTGCCGATGTGGGCGTGCATGTCGCGGGCGGCGATGAAGGGAGGTGTGATGTGTGATGTGTGTGTTGTGAATTGTGAAGTGGGTGCATTCCCACTGCGCCTTCGCGAAGCGAGGTCATCCGATCGTCCGATCATCTGATCATCCGATGCGCCCTCCACCAGCAGGAAGGGGTCGCACAGCGGGAAGCCGAGCAGTTCCAGTTCATCGTAGGCATCGCTGAGGTCGAAGTGCTGGAGTTGGGGCAACTTCGTTTGCGGAGCTTCGGTGATGAAGAGGTCGACGCTGCGCTCGATGGCCTTCGCGCCGGGATGCAGCAGCGTGAGGTCCCACAGCAGCTCGGGTTTGCTCTTTCCGGTGAAGCGGAAGGCTCCCACGCGGATCAGCATGCGGGCCTGTTCCACGCCGATGGACACGCGGCGCAGCAGGTCGGGGAGGTCGGCGAAGGGGCCGTGGCGGCGGCGGTCCGTGAGGATGCGTTCCACGGTGGTCGAGTCCAGGGACTTGATGTTCTGGAGACCGAGATAGATGCTGGCCTTTGGCTGCTGGCCTTTGGCTGCTGGCCGGTCTTCGATCCCGCCAGCAGCCAGCGGCCAACGGCCAGCAGCGTGCAACGTGCAGAGCTCCCCGCTCCGATTCACGCACGGTGCTTCGATCACCGCGCCCGCGCGCTTCGCCTCGTGCAGGTAGAACTCCGTGTGGTAGAAACCGCCGAAGTTGTTCGCCACGGCCACCATGAACTCCAGCGGGTGGTAGGCCTTCAGGTAGAGGCTCTGGTAGCTCTCCACCGCGTAGCTGGCGCTATGGCCCTTCGCGAAGCTGTAGCCGGCGAAGCTCTCGATCTGCCGCCAGATCTCGGCGCTCTCCTCCGCCGGGTAGCCCTTCTTCAGGCAGTTGTCGAAGAAGCGCTCCTTCACGCGTTGGAACTCCTCACGGCTGCGGTACTTGCCGCTCATGCCGCGACGCAGGATGTCGGCCTCGGCCAGCGTGAGCCCCGCGTACAGATGCGCCACCTTGATCACATCCTCCTGGTATACCATCACGCCGTAGGTGTCGGGCATGATCTTCAGCATCGCCGGGTGCGCCTGCATGCGGCGGTCGGGATCGCGGTGCCGCAGGATGTACTCGCGCATCATGCCGCTCTGCGACACGCCCGGGCGGATGATGCTGCTCGCGGCCACCAAGGTCAGGTAGTCCTGCACGCCCAGCTTCTTCAGCAACATGCGCATGGCCGGGCTCTCCACATAGAAGCAGCCGATGGTGTCGCCGGTGCGCAGGAGCGCGTTGATCTTCGGGTCGTGCTTGAAGCGTTCTATTGCGTGAATATCGATCAGGGGTCGACCCAGTGGGTCGACGGTACGGGTGCTTCGACCAAGCATTGGTGCAATGCCCCCGGATATCCCGATCGCCAGTTCTGGTTCCGGCTCGCTGGCCATCTGTGATGAGGTGCAATTCCCATTTTCTGATCGTCTGATCATCTGATCATCTGATCCGCATTCCACCAGCTCCACCGCATCCCGGATATGCCCCAGCCCTCGCTGGCTGAGGATGTCGAACTTGTACAGCCCCAGGTCCTCGGCCTCCAGCATGCTGAACTGTGTGGTGGCGAAGCCCTTCGGCGGCAGGTGCAGCGCGGTGTAGTGGGTGAGGGGCTGCTCGCTGATCAATACGCCGCCGACGTGGATGCTCAGGTGGTGCGGATGCTCATGGAAATGCTCCGCGTAACGCAGGATGGTGCGGGCGATGCGTTCGTTGTCGATCTCCACGCTGTCGCCGTTCGAGGCCCTCGCGTTGTCGCCGCGCCCGATCCAACGGGAGTGCCCCGCCTCCCCCTCGGCGAGCGCATCGATGTCCCCCGGCGGAAGGCCGAAGACCTTGCCCAGTTCGCGCACCACGGCGCGGCGCTGGTAGGTGCTGTACGTGGCGAGCAGCGCGACCCTGCGCTGTGCCCCGTAGGTGTCGAAGAGGTACTGCGTCACCTGGTCACGGTCCTTCCAGCTGAAGTCCAGGTCGAAGTCCGGCGGGCTGCTGCGGCTGGGGTTGATGAAGCGCTCGAAGTAGAGGTCGAGCTCGATGGGGTCCACGTCCGTGATGCCCAGGCAGTAGGCCACCAGGCTGTTCGCCCCGCTGCCGCGCCCCACGTGGAAGAAGCCCTTGCGCTTCGCGAAGCAGATCAGGTCCCAGTTGATCAGGAAGTAGCTCACGAAGTCCTTCTGCGCGATCACGGTGAGCTCGCGGTGCACGCGGTCGAGGACCAGTTGTGAAGGCGAAGGATATCGGCGCAGCATTCCGGCCTGCGCTTCCACGCGTAGCCGATCGAGATCGGTCGATGCATCGCCGCCCCACGTCCTGCGGTTCTTGCTCTTGCCGTGGGCGAAGTGTACATCGCACTGGTCCATCAGGCGCCGCGTGTTCCACACCAACTCCGGCACATCGGCGAAGGCGGTGCAGATCTGTTCCTCGCTCAGGAAGCGGTTCTCCGGTGCCGAGACATGTGCTGTCGGCGTGGTGCTCAGCAGGGTGTTGGTGTCCACTGCGCGCTTCAGGCGGTGCACGTTGAAGTCGCGTTTGCCCAGGGTCCCATCACTGCGGAAAGTGGCCGTGACCAGGGCGAGCAACTTCTCCTTGCGTGCCATCCACGGCGAGAAGCGCAGGCGGTTCACATCGCCCGGCCGCACGCCGATGTACTCGTTGGGGCGCAATTCGGCCGGAATGTTCACGGCACCGTACAGGTAGATGATGAAGGCATCCGGAAGTTCCGGTGCTTGTTCAGGAAGCGCGTTGCCGTCCAGCAACCGGTCCGTCAGCAGGGAGGCCAGCTGTTGCACCCCCGCGTTGTTGCGCGCGATGCCGATGTACAGCGTCCGTGGCCCCACCTTGAACTCGATCCCCGCCAAGGGCCGCACCTTGTATTTGTCCGCCAGCCGGAACAGGTCGCTCCAGCCCGCCGTACAGTTGATGTCGGTGAGCGCCACCTGCTGAAGCCCCAGGTCGTGCACCTCCTGCAGCACCTGCTCGGGCGAGAGCACGCCGTGGTTGAGGCTGAACCAGCTGTGGACGTTGAGGAGCATGGATCATGGATCGACAGGATATGCGTCGATCCGTTGATCATAAGGTAGTCGATCCAAGTGCACGCCTACAGCGCCCGCCGATCATCCTCCCCCTCCCGGTCGAAGAACAGGTGGTCCGGGTCGAGCAAGACCTCCAAGGGCTTCAAGGTCGTGGTGATGCGAACGTGGTTCTCCCCGCTGAGCAAGCGGACCCGTTGCTTCACCTCTTCACCGCCTTCCACCCGCACACTGACGTCGATCCAGTCGTTCATCGGCACCGCCGTTTCCTTGCCCGATGGATCGGCATGGAGCTTCGCGCAGGTGATGGAAGCGGTAACGGTCCACGACCCATCCGCCTGCTGTGCGGCCGATGCGGAGGACAGTGCGTTCCTGTAGAAGCTGATCCGCTCCAGACCATCCACCAACAGATAGTGCAGACTGTCCGGGGTCACCGCCTCCAACGCGCGATACAGGTCCAGTGTGGTGGGATAGGGGGCTTCACCGAAGGCGAAGGAATCCACCATCGATCGGAAAGCCGAATTGGCCCGTTCCTCGCCGATCAGGTCGCGCAGGGCATACATCACCACGCTGCCTTTGTTGTAGTGGATGTACTGCTGGTCCTCCACCCGCATCAGCGGCAATTCCCCAATGCCTTCCTGTCCCCGACCGCGCAGGTAGTTGTCGCGTTCGTACTTCAGGAAGCGGCGCATCGCCTTGCGACCGTACTCCTTCTCCATCACCATGAGCGCGGTGTATTGCGCCATGCTTTCCACCAGCATGGTGGATCCCTGCATGCGCGGACCCAGCACCTGGTGCCCCCACCATTGATGGGCCACCTCGTGCGCCACCACGTAGTAGACCATGTCGATCCGGCTGGTGTCGCGCAGGTCGGTGATGAAGCCGATGGCCTCGCTGTACGGCATGGTGCCCGGGAACGATTGGGCGAAGCGACGGTACCTGGGGAACTCGATGATGCGCGCCACCTCATGCTGATAGGGGCCGAATTCGGTGGAGGCATAGCTCAGTGCGTCTCGCATGGCCTTCAACATGCGCGGAACGTTCGCGCCGTGCTCCGGATGGTGGTACACCTCCAAGGTGACAGCACCGGCCTGCTCACGGGCCACTTGGTAGCGCGCGCTCAGCACCGCCCAGAAGTTGACGATGGGTGCCTGGCAGACGTAGCGGTACCAGCGTTTTCCATCCGCCGTCCAGTCCTTCACCAGGGTCCCCGGTGCGATACCGATCTGGTCCGGTGCGGTGCCGATGGTACAGGCGAAGCGGATGCGGTCGGCATGGTCCATGGTCTCGTTCGTGGCACGGTCACGCGGATCATCGCTCAAGGGTGCGGTGCGCGGTCGCACCGGTAGGCCGGCCTTGCGCCGTTCGCCTGGGTCGGACAGCTCCACTTGGTCCTGGTAGCCGATCATGGGTAACAGGTCCATCGTGTTCAAGAAGGTCCCGTTCTCCACCAATGACAGGAACTCCACATCGTTCGTGAAGCCCTTGGGCGCCCATTCCCCGGTGACCACGACCCGTACGGAG
>JBGTAJ010000101.1:0-1940 GCA_041749915.1 Flavobacteriales bacterium | reverse complement strand
CGACACCCGGCTGCTGTCCCAGAAAGCGTTGAAGAGCTGGTCGGTGACCCTGCCCGATGATGGTGACCTGAACGAACACCTGGTGGAGATCCCGGTGGAGGGCTTGCCCTTCGGGCGCCATACCGTGCTGGTGAGCACGGCGCCCACGTTCAACAAGGCGGTGGACCACATCGCCTACTGCACCCTGTGGAGCACCGGACTGGCCGCGGTGCAGCGCAGTGAGGGAGTTGATACGGACCTGCTTGTGGTGGACCGCAACAGTGGCGCGCCCAAGAGCGGTGTGCAGGCCACGGCCTTCCTGCGTGACCTGGACCAGGGTCAAGGGAGGAAGTACGTCCCCCTGGCCACGTACACCACCGATGGTGAAGGGCGGATAAGAGCGACGGTGCCCGGCAAGCGCGGACAGCTCTGTTGGGAACTGCGTGAAGGAGAGGACATCTACCGCACCGGCGTACAGTGGCTGTATGATCGGGAGAGTTCCATTCCGCAGGAAACGCGGCGCACCTTCCTCTTCAACGATCGCGCCATCTACCGACCGGGCCAGGAGCTCTTCTTCAAGGGCATCATGGTATCGCAGTTGGACCGCAGCTCCACGGTGGTGGCGGGGCAGAAAGCGACCATCACCCTGTATGATGCGAACGGCGAACAGGTGGATTCCTTGGCGTTGATCAGCGATGCCTACGGGGCCTTCCATGGTACGTTCCAGTTGCCACAAGGTGGTCTTACAGGCGGCATGCACCTGGAGACCGCCGACGGTGCCGTGTACTTCCAAGTGGAGGAATACAAGCGGCCCACCTTCGAACTGGTCTTCGATCCGGTGAGCGCCACCCCCAAGCTGGATGCACAGGCCAGCGTGAGCGGTGTGGCGAAGAGCTACGCCGGGGTTCCGCTGGACGGTGCGCAGGTGAAATGGACCGTTAAGCGTGGCGCCCGCATGCCTTGGTGGTGTGGCTGGGGATGGCGCGGATTGCCATGGGGCCAGGAGACCGAGATCGCCAGTGGGACTACTGAATGCGATGCCGAGGGACGCTTCACCGTGAACTTCATCGCACAGGCGGATCGAGGCTTCCCACGCGATGCGGACCCCACCTTCTTCTACACGGTGGAGGCCGAGGCCACGGACATCAATGGCGAGACACAACAGGGCAGCACCTCGCTGAACGTGGGCTACCGCAGCATCAACATCCACATCGGTGGCGGTGATACCTGGGACCGCGAACGCGTCAGGGAACTGGTCGTGGGGGTGGAGAACTTGAACGGTGAGGCGGTGGACCTTCCGGTGGATGTCCGCATCGTGGAACTGGAGGTGCCCGGTGATGCTCCGGTGCGTGAACGCCTGTGGGAGCGCCCGGACCGTGCGTTGGAAGGCAGCGGGATGCCGACCCGAACGGACGATCCGCTGAGCTGGGCTGAGCGCAGCACCTGGCTGGAAAAGACCGACCATCACGGCGAACGTCAGCCCTTGTCGTTGACGGGCATCACGGACCGCACGGTGGGCCTGTACCGCATCGAGGTATCGGCGCGTGATCCGGAAGGGACGGTGGTGAAGGCGAGCAAACTGGTGACACTCTACGATACCGCCATCCAGAACACCGGGTTTGTGCACAAGGCCTTCCATGTGGAAGCGGTGAAGGTGCGCAGTGAGCCTGGTGAGAAGGCCGTGCTGCTGCTGAGCAGTGCCCTGCCCGAGGCGCGGGTGCTGATGGAAGTGGAACGCCGGGGCGAGATCGTGGTGAGCCGTTGGTTCACCCTGCGCAAGGGCCAGCAGTTGGTGGAGCTGCCGGTGATGGAGGCCGACTGTGGCGGCTTTGCGGTCCACTTCGTGTGTGTGGAGCGCGGCATGGCCCACACCCTGACGCAGCCGATCGATGTTCCCTGGAGCAACAAGGACCTGCAGGTGGAGTGGATGAGCTTCCGCGACAAGCTGCTGCCCGGTGCGA
>JBGTAJ010000100.1:0-2786 GCA_041749915.1 Flavobacteriales bacterium | reverse complement strand
GTGGAATGGCCACTGGGAAAGCTGAAGTGGTTGTTGAGCTCCAGACCCGACACCCAGTCCATCTCACCCAGCTCGGTGCGGAACATCGCCGGACGATCATGACCATCGAAGACCTGCCGCTTCAGGAACTGGGTGATGATCGCACTGAACCCACAGCTCAAGCCCATCATCAGGAATGAACGAAGGTCCTTCCCGAGCAACAGCAAGGACAACACGGTGGGGACCAGTCCATCGGCCAGGTGCGTGCCGTAGCGGAACAGGATGTCCGCCCACGGAAGGTGCCGGGCGTTGATCCATGCGTGCAGGGCCAGTTGCTCCGTGTTCAGGACCATCAGCAGGCCGGGCACGAAAAGGATGGCACCACCCACCAGGAAGACCACCACCGAACGCTCGCGCTGCATGGCGCGAAACTAGCCATACTGGCTCAGCGACGGCTGCTCGTCCCTCCACGATCGGCCGTGGACAGCGCCATGCCCGAATACCACGATCACAGTATTGTCCGCTGCAAGGGGTACCGGGACTTTTGCCTCGCTTCAAGGAACCCTGCACATGACCACCATCGGCAAACGCTTCATCCAACGGACCCACGACAAGTCCTCGTCCAGGATAGTGGACCGACGCACGCGGGCGGTACTCGATGCCGTCCTCAGCGAGAAGCGCGGGAAGGCTCTGGAGGCCTACCTCAGAGCCACCAGGGACATTGCCCTGCTCCTCCTTCCCTTGTTGTTCCCATTGCTTTTCGCAAGCGTTGCTCAGGCCCGATCGGGCACGCTGTCCGGAACCGTGGTCACACCAGGGGGAGAGCCCTTGCCGTTCGTGAACGTCGTACTGGAAGGCACTCCGCTGGGAACCACGACCAACAAGGTGGGAGCCTTTTCCTTCACCGGCCTCGCGGATGGCGACTATACGGTGTTGGCCACCATGGTGGGCCGGCAGAACGGTAAGGTGACCACCCGGATCCCCGGGGCCGTCGACCTGCGCATCATCCTCGAGGAGCGCGTGGTGGACCTTCCCGTGTTCACCGTCCAGAACAGCATGACCGGGGGAAGTGCCTCGGCCCGAAAGGAAGGGGGCTCCGCCTGGTACATCGGCCCCAAGGAGATCGAGCAGTTCGCTTACACCGATGTGTCGCGCATGCTGAGGAGTGTGCCCGGGGTGAACATCCAGGAGGAGGATGGTTTCGGCCTCCGTCCCAATATCGGATTGCGCGGAGCAGGACCGGAACGGACGTCGAAGATCACGGTCATGGAGGATGGTATTCTGGTGGCACCGGCCCCCTACTCCGCACCGGCAGCGTACTACTTCCCCACTGCGGGAAGGATGAACGCCATCGAGGTGGTCAAGGGAAGCAGCCAGGTCCGCTTCGGTCCGCTCACCACCGGTGGTGCCGTCAACTTCCTGTCCACACCCGTTCCTGAAAAGGCCAGCGGCATGGTCGCGGCATGGGGAGGATCCTACGGCGCGCGGAATCTGCACGCACGGGCGGGGACCGAGGTGGGACAGTTCGGAGTGCTGCTCGAGACCTTCCAACAAGCATCGGACGGGTTCAAAGTATTGGACAAAGGTGGACCGACGGGCTTCACCAAGGGTGACAACCTGATCAAACTGAACTGGCACAGCAAGGCTGCGGCACGCGTGCAACACGCTGTGGCGCTGAAGGCGAACACCACCCGTGAGACCAGTGATGAGACCTATCTGGGTCTGTCCCGCGCCGACTTCGCCGACACCCCGTTCCGGCGATACGCCGGTTCCCAGTTCGACCAAATGGATGTGGACCATGATCTCCTCACCGCACAGTATGCCATCTCCCTGCCGAAAGGGCCCAAGATCGTGGCGACGCTCTACCGAACGAACACCTACCGCAATTGGTACAAACTGGACCAGGTGGTGGACAGCACCGGCACTCGGGTGGACATTGCAGACCTGCTGGACAGGCCCGAGGGAACGCCTGACGCCTTTGCCACCGTGGCCGGAGCGGACAGCGGGAACGATGCACTGCGTGTGAAGTCCAACAACAGGAACTACCAGACATCCGGCCTGCAGGTGATCGCCACGCATACGATCAAGCGAGAGCGGGCCGTACATGACCTCGAATTGGGCGTACGCCTGCATAATGACCTGATGGACCGGTTCCAGTGGACGGACGGATACCGCATGCAACAAGGCACCATGCTTCGCACCAGTTCAGGCCGGGCCGGAACCGAGAGCAACCGCGTTTCCAACGCCGATGCGTTGGCCTCCCACGCCATGTATGACCTCCAACTGGGTCGATGGGGAGTGCATCCCGGGATCCGTCATGAGCACATCGTCATGGCCGAGGATAACTATGGTACCCAGGACCCGGACCGCACTGGCAGCAACCTGCGGACCGCCGAGAATTCGGTCGATGTGCTCATTCCCGGTATGAGCGTGGATCTGGATGTCACTCCAACGACCATGGTGTTCATGGGTGTGCACCGCGGATTCTCTCCTCCCGGCACCAACCCCGAAACGCGCCCGGAGAACAGCGTGAACTATGAGCTGGGCACCCGTCACCAGGTCCGCTCGCTGGACCTGCAGGTCATCGCGTTCTTCAACGACTACAGCGAACTGCTTGGATCGGACATGGCAGCTGGCGGTGGCGATGGCTCCGGCGATATGTTCAATGGAGGTCAAGCCACCGTGGCCGGATTGGAGTTCTTTGCCAGCTACGACCCCTTGATGCGTCGTGACCTGGGCATCCGCCTTCCCATCACGGTGGGCTACACGTTCACCGATGCACGCTTCGGATCGAGCTTCCAGAGCAC
>JBGTAJ010000099.1:0-6329 GCA_041749915.1 Flavobacteriales bacterium | reverse complement strand
TGCCGGAGTCCATCTCCACCATGCAACGGAGCATCACGCTCAAGCGGACGAGCGACAGCCTCACGCTGGCGAGCAGCCTCAACGGTCTGGCGGTGCTGCTCACCGAACAGCAGCGCTACGATACGGCCATCGCCGTGCTGCACGAGAGCCTGCAGTGGCAGGACCGGCTGAAGAGCGGGATCGGCCGGCACATCCAGCACTCCAACCTGGGCCTGGCCTTCGAGCAGGGCGGGGTGCCGGACAGCGCACTGTACTACTACGGACTGAGCCTGGATGAAGCCCGCAGGGTGGGTGACCCCGATGCGGAGGCACATGCGCTGTACGGCATCGGCGAGGTGCTGATCGGTCAGGGCCGGTTCAAGGAGGCCGCACCCTTCATGGACAGCAGCCTGGTCGTTGCCCGGCGCTTCAATTCGCTGGAGGATATCAAGGAGGCCCATCTTTCCATCGCCCGGCAGCGCGTGGGTGTCGGCGATGCGGAGGCCGCCCTGTTTCACATGAAGCGCTACTACGAGCTGCGTGACTCGCTGCTGGACAGCGAGAAGGACGACAAGATGAACGAGCTGCTGGTGCGCTATGGCGTGGAGCGGCAGGAGCGTGACAATGACCGCCTTCGGCTGGACAAGGAACGCGCCGACCTGCGGGCAGAGCGGCAGCAATGGATCGCCATCGGAATCGGTGTGCTGGCCTTGACGCTGGTCGCGTTGGGCTGGGCCATCATCCAGCGCAACCGCTCACGGGCCCTGCAGCGCGAGGCTGACCTGGAGCAGCAGGCCCTGCGTTTGCAGATGGACCCGCACTTCCTCTTCAACGCCCTCAACACCATCCCCGGCCTCTATGCAGGCGGTGATCCGGCAGCGGCGAATGACCATGTGGGGCACCTCTCCAAATTCCTGCGCCTGGTGCTGGAGACCAGCCGAAGACGTTCCATTCCCCTGGCCCAGGAGATCGAGCTGGTGGAGCACTACCTGCGCATCAGCGCCAACCGGAGGCCCGGCAGTTTCACGTGGGAGGTGAAGGTGATGCCCTATGTGGGCACCGAGCGCCTGGCGGTGCCCCCGATGCTGATCCAGCCCGTGGTGGAGAACGCTCTTGAGCATGGGTTGAGCAGCGCGACCAGCGGTCACCTCAGCGTGCTGGTGGACCTCGCCGGCAGTGTACTGCACATCGAAGTGCGCGACAACGGCATCGGACGGAAGGCCGCCGCCACACGACCTTCGCGACGCAATGGCCACTCCCTGGGCATCGACCTTGTCCTCCAACGCATCCTGCTCTTCGATCGCCACGCCCGGCCCGGCGATGCCGTCCTGGTGCAGGACCACCTTCACCCCGACGGCACGGCCGGTGGCACCACCGTCACCCTGCGCTTCCGTCCACAACCCCTGACCGAGCATGCTGCGCCTGGTGATCGTGGATGATGAGGCCCCTGCGCGGGCCAGCCTGCGCGCAGCGCTCGCCGGCATACCCCTGGAGATGGAGGTGGTGGGCGAGGCCGCCAGCGTCGCAGAGGCCATCAGCCTGCTGGATGCCGTAAAGCCCGATGTGGTGCTGCTGGACATCTGGCTCGGCGACGGCACGGGCTTCGACGTCCTGGACCAACTGGCTGACCGCAGCGCCCGCGTGGTCTTCATCACGGCCTTCGACCACCATGCCGTCACGGCCTTCAAGCGGGGCGCCCTGCACTACCTGCTCAAACCCGTGGTCCGTGCCGATCTGCAGGAGGCCATGGAACGCGCCAAGGCCGCGGGCGCGGTGTCCGTGGACGAGGTGAAGGACCTGCGCCGCGCACTGCTGGACCGCATCACGGTGCCCACGGCACAGGGCTTCCATGTGTTCGCGCCGGACGAGATCGTGCGTTGCGAAAGCGACGGCAACTACACCCGTTTCCACCTGGCCGATGGTGAGCGTGTGTTGGCATCGCGCACACTGAAGGAGTTCGAGGGGCAGCTGGCCGCCTTCGGCTTCATGCGCGTGCACCTTTCCCACGTGGTGAACATGGCACAGGTGAAGATGTACCTGCACCGCGACGGCGGCACGCTGCTGCTGCGCGATGGACAGGAGGTGCCCGTTTCCGACCGGCGCAGGCAGGACGTGATCGAGGCCCTGGGACGGCGGAGCACCGGAGGCAAGGGCTGATCGGTCCACCGACCTCCGATCCCCTTCACGCTGGAGAACGAACGCGCACTACATTTCGCCATGTCCTTCACCCACTGGCTCCTTGTTCTCCTCCTGTGCCCCCTCGTGGGCCGGGCACAGCATACCGACACCCTACGGTTCCACTCCACCGCCTTCGGTGCGGAGCGCACGGTGGTGGTGCACCTCCCGGAATTCCACCGCTATGCCTCGCCGGAGGTGCGCATGCCGGTGATCATCCTGCTGGATGGACAGCATGAGTGGTTCGTGGAACCGTTGCTGAACGACATCCGTTACCTGCAATACACGCACGAGGTGCCGCAGGCCATCGTGGTCACCATACCGCTCGCCGACCGCGTTCAGGAAAGTGCTCCGGACAGCCTGGACCAGCCTGCATTGCCCCTGTTGCGGATGCTCACGGAAGAGCTGCCCGCCTTGCTGGGCCGCTACAACCCGGGCGACCTGCAGGTGCTGGTGGGGCACTCGTTCACCTCGTCGTTCGCACTCTACGCCTACCTGCAGGCGCCAGCCAGCTTCGATGCGGTCATCGCCCTCTCGCCACTGCATCTGGTGAAGCCCGGCCTGCCGCGTGTGGCCAAGGAACTGGCCGTACACCCCACGGATCGGGTGCTGGTGGCGGTGGGTGGTGCCGCACCGTTGAAGGACGGTGGCCATCATGCCAGCATCGTCTCGGCCATGGCTGCCGTCGATCCCACGCTGGCCGGTGATCGCTTGCTGCTGCGCGAGTACCCTTCAGCCGGCCACACGTCCCTGCCCATCATCGCCTTCCCCGATCTGCTTGCCACGCTGTTCATGCCCTACGCCGTGCGCGACAGCCTCGCACCGGTGGACGGGGAGTAAAAGCTCACTTCGGTGCCGCCTTCGCCGGAGGTGCTCATGGAACGCGTCGCGGCCAATTGTCGCTTCGGCAACAGCGTGCTCCCGTGGGATGTGGCGGAGATCAATGGGCTGGCCTCCAGGCTGCATGGCAGTGGGTACCTGGAACAGGCCACTGCGGTCTATCGGCGGGCCGTGCAACTGTACCCCAAGCTCTACGAGTTCCATTGGTCGTTGGGAGAACTGCTGCTGGAACAGGACCACCCCGATGCCATGTCGTCGCTCCAGGAAGCGCTGCGCCTGCTGGATGGCCAGGAACCTGGACTGCCCGAACGGATGGAGATCCGCGGCGAGATCGAAGCCCTGATGCGCTGACACCCACCGGTGCCGCCCGTTACCTTGCGAGGCTCTCCGTGCAGGCCGGGCAGCGGAAAGGCCACTCGACCTGTCCTGTACTTGAACCATCATCCCATGCGCCACACTACGCTCCTTCTCATCACGCTACTCACCATCACTGCCGTATCCGCGCAGGATTACCTCGCCGATGGCCCCATGTGGCGCATGCGGTCCCTGTGTGGCGTGCCGGCCCCCTGCATCGCCACGGACAACTACCTCTATTTCACGGCGGGCGATTCCGTGATCGGGGGGCTCACCTACACCAAGGTGCATCGGCAGGGAAGCGTCACCTTGGGCTGGCAGGCCCCGCCGCCGCCACAGCCGGACTGTTCGGGCACCACCAACTATGGCCCTGGATACTACGCGCCGCAGTTGGTGCGCCAGGTGGACCGCCAGCTACGGATGTGGGATGGCACTGCCGATGTGCTGCTCCATGAGTTCGACCTGGTGGTGGGTTCCACGCTGCCCCAGTCATGGACCAATTGGAACGAGGACATCACCGTGAGCGCTGTGGACAGTGTGCTCGTGGGCACGGAGATGCGGGCTCGGTACACGCTCCAGAACAGCTGGGCACCCTACCTCATCGAAGGCATCGGCAGCAGTCATGGCCTCTTCGAACCGATCTCCAATTTCTTCGATTGCGGTTACGAGCTGGAGTGCTTCGGCCTGGGTGCCGAGAGCTACTATCCCGTGGCGGGCGATGCGTGCGGTCTTCCCATGGGCGTGGCTGACCGCGCGGTGGTGGAGGTCCCGTGGACCATGGCGCCAAACCCGGCCAGTGGTCCCGTGCACATCTGCTCCACGCAAGCCGTGCAGGACCCTGTGCTGGTGCGCAATGTGCAGGGGCGCGGGGTGTGGCGGACCTATGGTGGCGGCAGCACGACCTTGGTCCTGGATGTTGCCGGGTTGGCCAACGGCATATATTCCGTGCAGCTGGGTGCTGGTGCCATGCAGCGTTTGGTGGTCGCCCACTAGAACGCACGGACTCACCTTGGGCACCCACCGGGCAGGAATTCATTTCAGTCCGACCATTTGGCACTCACGCGCAGTAGCGACAGCGTGGGAGCACTTCACCGGGACCTATCAGGGCCATCCGGCGTTGTTCTCCAGTACTGAGCGTCCGGCCATGCACCTTGTCCCTCCGGCCTGACGCTGAGTCACACCTTGGCTGTCCGTGCAGCGCATCCGGTCAGGTCCGGAGATGGAGGCACTGCAACCCAGGCTGAAAGAGGTCTGAATGGGGATCCGGCTCTGCTCAGGTGAGCTCATCACCTGCGAGAGACCTTCAGTTCGTTGATCAGAAATTGTAGCGGATGCCCAGGCCCAATTGAGGCCAGAACACGAAGGGATCGTCGAAGAGCTCCATGAAGAGGGTGGCATCCAGGAACACGGCCAGCGGTGCATCACTGAAGGTGTATTCCAGGCCCAGCACACCGTCCACGCCCAGGTCCACTTCGGTCACCCGTTCCTCGTTCACCACGATCCAGTCCGGTCCGTTCTCCACCTTGTAGCGGTAGGTGTAGGAATAGCTCTGCGCCCGCATCTGGCCGCCGAAACCGTAGTACCAATCCAGCCCCCCGGCACCACTTACATCCCGGTGTGTCAGGTAATGGACCTGCAGCCCGATGGCCGGACTGGTGTTGTAGGACAGCAGTTGGTGTTCCCTGTAGTTGTAGCCGCGGTCGTTATACCAGTTGTTGTAGCGCTTGCTGTAGTAGCTTGAATTGCGGAAGAGGCTGGTGCGCCCCAGGCTGAACTCCCAGGCATGGGAGGCGGTGTAGCGTTTCACCGAGAGGCCGCTGGGGTCGCCGAGTCGCACACCCACGCCCCAGTCCTGGCCGGCGGCCGTGAAGGGGAGGAGGAGACAAAGGCCGAGAACTGTAAGGGGGTTCTGCATGGGCGGAACGGCTGTGGGGTTTCCACATCCCACGCAAGTCCGGGGCCAACGTTCCACATGCGCCCCTGCGGCACTGATCGGCGCACACGCGGGGGACCCTGTGGGGTATGCACGCCCCGGTGGGGCAGATAGGCCACACACGTGCCACATGGCAAGGGCCGCCTCCAACCCTGGGCTGGCGCGTTGTAAACCTACGCGCGCGCTGCGCTGCGGACCGACCTGATGCGGCCACGGATGAACACGGTCATGCATGCCGTAGGCGTTCATGAATACACGCCCCGTGCAGGCATGGCATCGGTCGCGCGGCATGGCGCGCCACGAACAGCACGATCCGTGTTCATCTGTGTTCATCCGTGGTTCAAATGCATAACAGCAACGCCCGTAGGGCGCTCAAGACCCGATAGCCCTGGTTTCCATCGCCCCATCACCCCGCAGGCCCTCCATGGACCGTACCTTGTGGTACCGTTCCGGAACCTTCGCCCCCCTCACCATGCTGAAGACCTTCCTCCTCGCCCTGTTCACCGCCACCACCCTGTGTTCGGCCATGGCCCAGCAACCGACCACTGACCCTTCCCCCGAAGCGCTGCAGAGCTGCCTGCTGGGCACCGGCCCCAATGTGTGGACGCAGCTGAAGCTGAGCCCCGATCAGCTGGAACGCGTGCGACGCGTGCAGGAGGCTTGCAAGGAGGAGTGCAGCGTGGCGGGCGCCAAGAAGGAGGCCAACCCCATCTCCACAGCCGATGGCAGCACCATCCTTTCCGAACTGGACAACATCCTGAGCCGCGACCAGTACGCGGCCTGGGTGAACTACTGCCGCAACGGCGTCACCGAGGGCGTGCTGCCCAGGTGAGGTCATAAAGGAAGCCGGGTGTGCAGGAAGGGGCAGCGCCCAGCAGGCTTGACCAGGACCGGGTGACACCCTTCATCGGGCCTGCGGGCCTCGGTTGGCAGAGGCCTCACTCCTCCACCAGGTAGGCCTGGCTCAGTTCGGCGCTCAGCGTCTCGTAGTGCAGTTCGCCGGCGCCATCCAGCCACTGCAGGGCCACCCTGCGCCGGGCCCTGCCCG
>JBGTAJ010000098.1:0-5933 GCA_041749915.1 Flavobacteriales bacterium | reverse complement strand
GCACCCCGGTGACCCGGCCGTGCTGCAGGCCATGGTGGACGAACTGCAACTGCGCGGGGTGGGGGCGGAGCGCATCCGCAGCCTCAACGAGGGCGACAACACCCGGGCACAGGCCCTCGCCGTGCGGGAATACCTGGGCAGCGCACGCCCCGCGATGGTCCTCGTCACCGCGCCGGAGAACATGTACCGGAGTGTGCGGGCCTTCCGGGCCCTGGGCATGGCACAGGTGTGCGGCGCGCCCGCATGGGACCATGCCATGGACCATGCCTTCAGCTATGCCCACCGCGGCATCGGCGGCAAGGCCTACGTGCCCGATGTCTCCGATGCCACCGGCCTGCGCTACACCTGGTGGAATTACCTCAAGCTGCAGGTCACCTGCCTGCGCGAGTACCTCGCCATCGCCTACTACGCGCTGAACGGCTGGATCTGAGGACCTCGCGGTCCGTCCAAGGAAGTTCCGCCGTCGAGCGCGATGGCCAACTGAAATATTCCTCTATCTTCGCAGCCGCTTTTTGACCCCCTCACCCCGGTGATGGGGTGGATCAGCACCCGTAGCTCAATTGGATAGAGCACCTGACTACGGATCAGGAGGTTTGGGGTTCGACTCCCTACGGGTGCACCAGCACACGTCAAGGCCCTCGCGAAAGCGAGGGCCTTTTTCGTTCCGCAGGAACGAAAAGGAGCGAAGTTCACCCCGGCCGCATAGCATGGTACTTCCTATGGTTACAACGGCACTCTGGGAGACCCTCAAAGGCCCAAGACACGATGTCCATTGCTGGGATACCTACCCCGCGTGCTGATAGATCGCGGAAAGAATGGTATCGTTAATATGTTGATATTCAGATGTTTGCATACATTTGCATCCATGAAGAATGAAACCCCGAGTCCAGACTACCTCGCACTGTTTCCGAAAAACATGGCCGATACTGGTTGGGTGCCGCTGCTATTCTCAAGTCGAGCATTTGCTGAGCGGTACCTGATGCTCCAGAACATCTGCCCAGGGTCATGTATCCTGCAGCCAGTCGAGGGAATACCTCCGAGCCGACCAGAACCCGGAGATGGGGTTTTCCTTTTCAGCACTGGCTTTGGGATCGACGCCCTCTCCTTCAACTCCACAAGGTCGGAGTATGAACGCTGTTGGCAGAGCTTCTTCGATCCTTTCGTACTTGCGCATGAACTCAACTGCACCGTCTACTGGGTGGACGTGGCCTCGCCAAAGATTCGGGAACACAGAGCGGGACCAGTTGAGTTCAGTCCTGCTTACAACTTATGGCAGGGCTACACGAGGAGCTTCGATGCGCACAGGTTATCCGATGGTATATACCTGGTTGCAGCGCCGGATGCACTGGATGCCAGGAGTCAAGCATTCCAAGTACATGCGGGTCCCTGCGGCTGACCGCCCCGACCACACCCCCGCATGCCCCTCCCGTTAAGTCTTCAACGATCCGTCGGACGATCCCCGGCAAGGCGTAATTTGGTCGGCTCGAACGACTTACCCTACCATTCCCCGGCCGCCCTGCCGGTGACCAAAATCCCTGTTCACCATGAGGAAGTTCTCTACGCTTCGGAATCTTATCGCTTCTCTGACAGTGATAATTGTTGCGCCATCGGTACTGTTTGCACAGCATTCATACACAACGTTGGCGAGCACATACTCCCAGAACTTCAATAACCTCAACTCAACGGGCACTCCAACTGTTACTGGGGGGAATTTGAACAACCTGAGTACCGGATTGAATGGTTGGTATTTCTCGGAAGCAGGCACGAATGCCAATACGATCATCATCGTCGGAACCGGATCGGGCACGGGTGGAGATACATACAGTATCGGTGCTGTGTCGAATACAGAGAGGGCCCTTGGTGGTTTGCAGTCGGGTTCATTGATACCTACAGTTGGATTCTACTTCACCAACAATACAGGTAGTACCGTGACCTCTATTGATATCAGCTACACTGGTGAAACATGGCGTGTTGGTGCTGCCAGTCGTTCGGACCGTTTGGACTTTCAGTACAGTACTACGGCCACTTCATTAACCACAGGGACTTGGGTCGATGTGGATGCTTTGGACTATGCAAACCCAGGTCAAGCAACCGGAAATGGTTCTATGCAGCACTCCGCAGTGGTCACCTCTGCGATCACCGGCTTGAGCATTGCTGATGGAAGCACCTTCTTCATTCGCTGGAATGACTTCAACGCCTCCGGTGCTGATGATCTGATGGGCGTCGATGACTTTACGCTTGTAGCCAATGGCTCAGGCGGCACCAACACCTCCGTCGCCTTCGCCGCTGCCAGCAGCAATGCCGGTGAGGCCACTGGCACCACGGCCTTGACGGTGAACGTCACGAACCCCGATGCGGTGAACGCCACCAACGTGACCATCACGGCCACGGGCGCCACGGGCCGCATCAGCACCTTCACCACGCCTGTGATCGCTGCCGGTGGAGCCACCACGGGCACCTGCACGGTGAGCTTGGCGAACAACCTGCTGTGCGACGGCAACGAGAACGTCACTTTCACCATCACTGGGGTCACGGGCGGCCAAGGCACACCGACCATCGGCGCGCAGGCCACGCATGTGCTGACGGTGAACAACGATGATGTCTGTACCGGTGTGAGCTTCGCCGCCACCAGCGCGACGGTCAGCGAAGGCGTGGGCACCTACAATGTGGCCGTGGACATCACGGGCTTCAGCGCCAGCCAGGCCACCACCGTGGATGTGGTGCTGACCGTGGGTGATGCCAGCCGGATCAATGCCTACACCACCCAGACGGTGACCTTCCCCGCCAATAGCGGCGCCACCCAGAACGTGACCCTGACGGTGACCGACAACCTGCTGTGCGACGGCAACGCCACGCTGACCTTCGCCCTGCAGAACCTCGCCGGTGGTCAGGGCACGCCGTTCATAGGCCCCAACGCCAGCCGCACGCTTGCCATCACGGACAATGAGACCGCTGTGGACCCTGTGGCCCTGGCCGCAAGCAGCGTGGGCTCCGGAAGCTTCACGGCGAATTGGAACGGTATTGTGGGTGCGACCAACTATTACCTGGATGTATATACCATCGAGCCCGTGCTGGCGACCGATCTGTTCATCTCCGAGTACGTCGAAGGAAGTGGCAACAACAAGTACATCGAGATCTTCAACGGCACCGGTGCGTCCGTGGACCTTGGCGACTACCGCTTGCGCCTGTACACCAACGGTTCGGGCACACCGGGCAATGACGTGCTGCTGAGCGGAACCCTGGCCAATGGAGCGACCGTGGTATATCGGAACAGCGCTGCCACCATTTACGGTGGAACAACGATCAGCAACACAGCAGTGGGCTTCAACGGTGATGATGCCGTCGTGCTTTACAAGATCAGCACCGCGAGCAATGTGGACATCTTCGGTCGGATAGGCGAGGACCCCGGTGCGGCATGGACGTTGAGCGGGAACACGACCGTGGACAAGACGCTGCGCCGGAAGTCCACAGTGACCGGTGGAGTGACCACGAACCCCGGCTCCGGCTTCCCCACGCTTTTCAGTGAGTGGGACATGTTCGACATCGACAATGTCGATTACCTGGGCTTCCACACATACAATGGGCAGAGCGTGAACTATGTGCCCGGTTACAACAACTTCGATGCGCTCACCGCCACCTCGGAAGTGATCACGGACCTGGATCCGCTGACCACCTATTACTATGTGGTCCGTGCCACGGGTGGATGCGCCTCGGCGGCCACGAGCAATGAGGTCAGCGTCACCACCACCGCAGTGGATACCTACTACAGCCGCGCGACGGGTGATGTGAACGGCGCCATCTGGAGTGATACGCCGCTGGGCGTTGCAGGACCGGCCACGTGGACGGCAGGCAGCAACATAGTGGTGCAGAACGGACATGTGGTTACCAACACGGCCAACGTGGACGTGAAGAACGTATCTGTGGAGACCGGAGGCGAACTGGCCCTGAACGCCAGCACCACCTTCAGTGTGAACGGCGATGAGGCGATCTTCGATGGCACCCTGACCGCGGCGGACAACAGCACGCTGGCCCTGCTAGGAGCAGCCGCCACCATCCTGGAAAGCACCGGCGGAACGCTGGAACTCTTCGACCTCACCGTGAACACCCCGAACGGCACCCTGACCGATGCCACCATCGCCCTGCGCGGCACCTTGTTGCTGCAGGACGGTGACTTCGACGCCAGCCTGGGCAGCGTGACCCTGCTGAGCACGGAGACCGCCACGGCCCGCCTGGGTCCGGTGGGTGCCGGTGCCAGCTACACGGGCGCCACGCTTACGGTGCAGCGCTACATCCCTGCTGGCAAGACCAACTGGCGTTTCCTGGGCAGCCCCGTCACGGGCAACACCATCGCCAACTGGCAGGACGACTTCTTCACGGCCGGCTACCCCGGTAGTGCCTATCCCATCTTCCTGGATCCCCCGGTGACGGGTGATCTGTGGCCGAGCATCCGCCAGTATGACGAGACGGTGACGGACGCCGACGTGAACGCAGGCCTGATCGGCGTTGAGAGCCAGAACACGGTGCTGGCGGCCGGCAAGGGCTTCGCGGCCTGGAGCGGCGACAACTTCGTGAACACGCTGGCCTTCAGCATCGACATGACGGGTGAGCCCCGCGTGGCCAACACGCCCATCACCCTGCCCATGACCTGGACGGACACCGGCGTCCCCACCTCCGACGGATTCAACTTGGTGAGCAACCCGGTGGCCAGCCCCATCGACTTCACGCTGATCGACCGCGGTGCGGATGTGAATAACCAGTACTGGATCTTCGATCCGGCCATTGGGAATAACCGCGCGTGGACCAACGGGATCGGTCAGGGAGGTGCCAACGGCACCATCCAGAGCAGCCAGGGCTTCTGGCTGAAGGCCAACGGTCCGGCCTTCACCACCTCGGTAAGCGAGGACGACAAGGTGCTGGCCCCCACGGGCGGTGTGTTCGGTGGCAATGAGCAGCCCAACGTGCCCATGCTGCGCCTCTTCCTCACCAACGACCAGAACACCTTCAGCGATGAGAGCATCGTGGTGTTCGAACAGGGCAGCCCCGCCTACGATGTGATCGATGCCCAGAAACTGGTGTTCGCGCATCCACAGGCGCCCCAGTTGGCCACCCGTAGCGCCGAGGGCAACGACCTGTCCATCGACTTCTACGGTGCGTACTCCAGTGCCATCAGCATCCCGGTGACGGTGAAGGCCGGTGTGAGCGGTACCTACACGCTGAGCGCTGCGCTGAGCGGCATCACGGCCCTGAGCTGCCTGAGCATCGAGGACCTGGCCACAGGCACCATCACCCCCTTGGTGGACGGCGCTGCCTACAGCTTCGCGCTGGAAGCTGCCACTGCCCCCGAGGTGCGTTTCATCCTGCATGGCAGCGCACCTGTTCCATTCTACGCTCAGGACGCCACGTGCGGCGCTGAGGACAATGGCCAGGCCACCGTGGTGGTGGAGAACGGCCCCATGGACATCACCTGGACAGACGCCTTCGGCAACGTGTTGCTGCAACAGACGGGCATCGAGGCCGGCACCGCCACCTTCGCCGGTCTGGGTGCTGGTAATTACATGGTCCGGGTGAGCACCACCGAGGCCTGCGGCGAGCTGACGTCCGAGTTCACCATTGCACAGCCTTTCGTGTTGGAGGCCGCTGTGGAGGAACTGGCCATGACGAGCTGCCCCAACACCACCGACGGCCTGCTGGGCATGCTGGTGATGGGCGGCGTGGCCCCCTACAGCTATGCCTGGAGCAACGGCGCAACGAGCGAGGACCTGCTGGCCGCCGCCGGCGACTACAGCCTGACGGTGACCGATGCCAACGGATGCACCTGGACCAGCGATCTGCTGAGCATCGGGGCCGGTGAGGGTCCTGTGGCCGGCATCAGCGCGGAGAGCACCGTACTCGTGAACAGCCCGCTGAGCTTCACCAGCACCACGGAACTGGCC
>JBGTAJ010000097.1:0-48319 GCA_041749915.1 Flavobacteriales bacterium | reverse complement strand
CTTCGCACCAACACCAGCCCGCAGCCGGGGCACCGTGCTGATGGAAGCGGCCAGCTCGCTGGATGTGTTGGCCACCTTGGTGCGCACGGACCTGCGCGGTGTGCATCCCTTCACGCTCATCAGCGCCGAGCACCGGGAACTATGGATGATGCAATGGAACGGAAAGGAACGCTGCGTGTGTACACTGGATACGGAGAAGGCCCAGGTGTGGAGCAGTACCACGCTGTACACTCCGGAGGTACGTGCCCAGCGCGAGGATCACTTCGTGGCGATGCTGAAAGGCAAGGGCTGGCCCGGACCCGAAGACCTGTGGGACTTCCATGCGCACCCGCAATTGGAGGATGAACGGCAGGCGGTGATCATGAAACGGGAGGATGAGCTGCGCACGGTGAGCATCACCCAAGCCGTGATGGATCATACCGGCCTGGTGCGCATGCGCTACCGGGACCTGCTCGCGGACAAGGAGCGCACACATCAGATCCAGACCCGACCGTTCACAGCACCGGAAAGCGCACGGGCATGAACAAGCGACCCGACATCGCGATCGCGCTGGCTTGGCCCGCCACGCTATGCAAGCAAGCTGGTGCTTGGTATGATGGAGTGATGCGGCATGTCGGCGTGAACCGGAACGGCTACTACCAAGTGGGGCATGCGGCCGTGTTGTTGCTGCAACGTGGCGCGCAAGAGGCGATCTATTTCGACCTGGGCCGCTACCACGCACCGGTGGGCATGGCGCGTGTGCGCAGCAAACACACCGACCACGAGCTGGTCGTGCGCACGCCGCTGCAATGGGATCGGGATGCCGAAGTGCCGTTGAACTTGTGCAGCGTATTGGGTGAAGTGGCGGGCAACAGCGCGTGCCACGGCACCGGCACCATGCACTGGGGCGCGGTATCCGTGCATCATGGATCTGCCTTGCGCAAGGCCGAGGCCCTTCAACAGCGCACGTTCATTCCTTACGGACCGTTCGTCGCCGGTGGAAGCAACTGCTCGCGCTTCGTGAACACCGTGGTGCGCGCCGGTGCTCCCGCGTTCGTGCCACGCCTGCTGCTCGGCCTGCCTTGGACCGTTTCACCCACTCCGCTGCTGAACGTGCAAGCCACCGGCAGCACCGGAATGCGCGGGCGCGTGGATCCCTCCGCTTCCATGATCTGGCAACCCTGCATCTGATCCATGACGCTGAACTTGCCCGCACCTCCCTTACCTGAACGACTTCCTGCGCACGCCAAGTGGCTCGCTGGTGAAGGAGCGGGTTCGTGGTTCGTGATCGCGCCACTTCCACAGGCATCGGAGTTCTTCTCCGTCGAACGCACTGATCCAACAGGCCACGTCGAGTGCCGGGGCATCTTCCTATGCGACGCGACTTCCACCGCGTTCGATGTTTCGCTGCCCTTCTCCATCACCTATCCAAGCCATTGCGCCATGGTGAAGGTGGTGCAAGCAGGACAGGTATTCACCTTGGTGCCCATCCCGGCCGAGATAGACCTGAACAGATGAACATGACCCGCCGCAGCTTCACCCTGGTCCTTCTTCTGATGCAAGCCTCCCTGATGTCCGCGCAGGACCCGCTTGTACCCCACTGCGGTCCGCTGGACACACTGAACGTTGGCGACGTTGCGCCGACGTTCAGCGTGAAGGACATCCACGGGGAACAGGTGGGCCTTGCGGAGCTGACCGCCAAGAAACAGGTGGTGCTCGTATTCTATCGTGGGGCGTGGTGCCCTTACTGCAACAAGCACATGAGCCATTTGCAGGACAGCCTTTCGCTGATCGCCGCGAAGAACGCCGTGATACTGGCCATTTCACCGGAGATGCCCGAAAGCGCGGAGGACATCGTGAAGAAGAGCGGTGCCACCTTCAACGTGATCCACGATGCGGACTACGCCATCATGTGCGCGTACGGCACCGCCTTCGAAATGCCGAAGGCACAGCGTAGCAAGCTGAAGCTGATCGGCCTGAACGTGGACAAGGCCAATGGCAATGAAGAGGGTGTGCTGCCCGTGCCCGCCACGTTCATCATCGGTACCGATGGCCGGATCAAGGCGTTGCATTTCGATGCGAACTACAAGGAACGCATGAGCGTGAAAGCGATCCTTGAAGCGCTATGAGGACAAGCACGGGAGCCGCCTTCTGTGGTGGTGAATTGCGGTCTCCTGAGACCCTGTTGGCGCAGAACGTCGCTGGCGGGGTCGCTTGCTCCTTCGTTCAGTGATGCTTAAGGGAAGCTCCTCAACCAATGGCAAGCGCCTGAAACTGCTTGCGCTGCTGTGCCTCACCATTTGGAGCGCGTTGGGGCTGTCGCGCATCCGGTTCAGCTACGACATCGACCGCTTCTTCCCGCAGGATGATCCCGCAGTCGCGGAGTACGCCTTGCACAAAGCGCGCTTCGGCGATGAGATGCGCATGTTGCTCGTTGGCATTGAACTGCCGCATGGGATCGACCGCACAGGTCTGGTGCAAGTGGAACAGGCGACAGCGGCGCTGGACTCGCTGACTTTCGTTACCAGTGTTCGCTCCATCACAATGATCGGTGAACCGCTGCGCATGCCGCTCGGCGAGTGGATCACGCTACCGTTCTTTCAAGCGCCCTATGATGAACCCGCTTACGGCCTCGCCCGGTTGAAGCAACGCGAAGAGACCGCGGGGACTTTCCTTGCACGCGACGAGCGTTCCACTACGCTGATCGTGGAGTTGGATACGCTGCCGACCAAGGAAGCACGGGCTGAAGCACTTGCCGGTATCCATCGCACGCTCGATGGGGTCGGCCTGCCGTACCACCTGGCTGGCCGCCTTGCGACGCAAGCGCACTACTTGCGCGCCACGCGCGATCAGCTGGGCACCTTGAGCATGATGGCGCTCGGGTTGATGGTGGTCGTGCTGCTGGTCATGTTCAGGAACATAGCGACCGCTTTCGCACCGTTGCTCGTGAGTGCACTGGCCTTGCTCTGGACATTCGGCCCCATGGGTTGGCTGGACATCGGCATCGAACCTTTGCTGTCACTCCTTCCGGCGTTACTCCTGGTCCTGGGTTCTTCTTTCAGCATCTACATCATTTCGCTGTACCGCACCTCGTTAGCGGCTGGCAGATCCAAAGCGGATGCGATGCAACATACACTGCGCATCACGCAACGCGCGAACGTGCTCAGCGCCGTCAGCACGGCCATCGGGTTCGGCACGTTGGCGTTGTATCCTATCCTGCCGCTGAAGGTCTTCGGGTTGGCCGCTGCCTGGGGCTTGTTCGCGGCACTGTTGGCCGCGCGCACCGTTCTGCCCTTGCTCACGCCCATGCTGAAGGTGAACGCGAAGCCGGTAGCGAATAGAATGAAGGTGCATTCTGCCGCGACATTCTTTCGCCGCGCGCGAATGATCGTGTTGGCCACCGTTGCAGTAGTGATCCTCGGCTTCATCGCCCTGCCTCGCTTGCGGGTGGACAACCACTTCCTCGATGACCTTGACCGCACGAGCACGTTGGGCATCGATGCAACCTTCTTCGAGGAGCACTTCAGCGGCACACGGCCGTTGGAGATCGCCATCACACCCACGGATACGCATGCGGACATGCTCGACCCGCTGGTGATGCAGGCAACGGACTCGCTGTTGCGCGCGGTACAGGTAACCTTCGGCATCACCCGACCCGTGGGGCCACCCGACCTGGTGCGCGGCGTGATGCGCGGGACACAAGCGGGCGATACGCTGCCTGCCACGGACGCCGAACGCAGGACCGTGCGCACGGCGATGAAGCACTACGCCCGTTCAAGCAAGGGAGCCCACTTGTTGGACGTTGAACTGCGCCACGGCCGGATCATGGGCCGCACCGCCGATATTGGCAGCCATGCGTTCCGCGAGCACGTTGATCGGCTCGTACCCTACTTGCACAACTCACGCATCAACGCCACCATCACCGGCGGTGCATGGCTCATGGACCTTGCCAACCAACGCATCGCAAGGATCCTCGTGCAAGGCATCCTCACGGCCATTCTCTTCAATGCGCTGCTCGTCGGCTTCGCACTGCGGTCATGGCGCAAGGGGCTGTTCAGCATCGTGCCGAACGTGGTTCCACTGGCCTTCGCTGCACTTGTCATGTGGGCGTTCGGTCTGCCGCTGAAGGTCGGTACCGCAATGATCTTCCCGATCCTCTATGGCATCGCGGTGGACGATACGATGCACTTTCTCTTGCATGACCAAGCCACTTCGCTTCGCTCCACTGTACGCACTTGGCTCGCGCTGCGCGGCTCCATGGTGAACACCACCATCGTGATCACGGCCGGTTTCGGATTGCTAGCCTTCAGCTCCTTTCCCAGCATCGCCATCTTCGGCGGGGTGACCGCCGTGTCGCTATGGGTAGCGCTCGTTGCTGATCTGTGGTTGCTGCCGGTTATCCTAGCCTCATCCCGAGTGTCTACGAGTATTCAAGGGCCGCGTTAGGGACAGCAGTGAAAAGCCCGGAGCGCGGTAATCCGCGCGAGGACTTGCAACGAATGGCCCGACGGCGCTGCATTTGAGCGCCGGAACGCCCCCTCAACCAAAACGATCAATTGAGGTTGAGGTATGCGCTCAACCCATGCAATCCCCCTTCCCGTCCATACCCGCTTTCCTTGTAGCCGCCGAAGGGTGAGGTGGGATCGAACTTGTTGTAGGTGTTGGCCCAGATGACACCCGCGCGCAGTTTGCTGGTGAGGTTGAAGATCTTGCTGCCCTTGTCCGTCCACACGCCGGCGCTGAGGCCGTAGGGCGTGTTGTTGGCTTTCTGGATCACCTCGTCCACGGTGCGGAAGGTCTGCACGGCGAGCACGGGGCCGAAGATCTCCTCCTGCGCGATGCGCGCGCTTTGGGCGACGTTGAGGAAGAGCGTGGGGCGGCACCAGAAGCCTTTGCTGGGCAGGTCGCAGGCGGGCTGGTACATCTCCGCGCCATCGGACACGCCGTGCTTGAGGTATTTGTTGATGGTGCCGAGCTGTTCCTTGCTGTTGATGGCGCCGATGTCGGTGTTCTTGTCCAGCGGATCGCCCACGACGAGCGAGCGCATGCGGTGCTTGAGCTTGCGGATGACCTCGTCGTGCACGCTTTCCTCGACGAAGAGGCGGCTGCCGGCACAGCACACGTGGCCCTGGTTGAAGTAGATGCCGTTGACGATGCCTTCCACAGCCTGGTCGATGGTGGCATCGGCGAAGATGATGTTGGCCGCCTTGCCGCCGAGTTCGAGCGTGGCCTTTTTGCCGGCTTGCCCCGACGCGTCGGTGGTGCCGGCGATGCTCTTCTGGATGAGCTTGCCCACGCCGGTGCTGCCGGTGAAGGCGATCTTGTCGATGCCCGGATGGTTGACGAGCGCCGCGCCCGTGGCACCCGCACCGGTGATGATGTTGACGACGCCATCGGGCAGTTCGGCTTCCTGGATGAGCTCGGCGAGTAGCAGCGATGTGAGCGGTGTGGTCTCGGCGGGCTTCAGCACCACGGTGTTACCGCAGGCCAGCGCGGGCGCGATCTTCCATGCGGCCATGAGCAACGGGAAGTTCCACGGGATGATCTGCCCGGCGACGCCCAACGCGCTGGGTGTTTTTCCGGGGAAGGCGTAGCCGAGCTTGTCGGCCCAACCGGCGTAGTAGAAGAAGTGCGCGGCGGCGAGCGGGATGTCCACGTCGCGACTTTCACGGATGGCCTTGCCGCCGTCCATGCTCTCGACCACGGCGAACTGGCGGGCTTTCTCCTGCAGCAGGCGCGCGATGCGGTAGATGTACTTGGCGCGTTCGGCAGCGGGCATCTTGCTCCACACGTTGTCGTAGGCCTTGCGTGCGGCTTTCACGGCGGCGTCCACATCGGCTGCGTTCGCTTCGGCGATGCGCGCGATCTTCTGCTCGTTGGCGGGGTTGATGGTGTCGAAGTAGTTGCCGGACTTCGGCTTCGTCCACTTGCCGTTGATGAAGAGGTCGTACTCGGACTTCAGGGTGAAGTGGTCTTTCGACTCCGGAGCGGGAGCTAATTGCCAATCCATGGTCTTCTTTTTACTCATGACTTCCACTGATGGTGCGTTTACTCCAGTTCAATCCTCCGAGAACGGCCTCTCTTGACAATTCCCATTTTCCTTCTTCCTTCCAGTCGACACCCGCAAAGTTGCTCTTGTTATCGATAGCAGTACCCGAAAGCGCATCAGACCAAACATACTTTACGCTCAACATTCCTGTCCTTGCCGTGTTCACCAACAGACCTCCCACATACTGGTCGCTAAGGTCAACGGGAATGAAACGGGCTTGTCCATTGATCGCCGCGATCTGCTCTGTGACGAATTCGACGTAACGCAGGACGACTTCGCGACGAACATCACCCGCTTCATTCTCTTCCTTATCGCCGAGGAAGTCTGAGAGAAAATAGCTGTCGACAACTTTCGCCATGCCGGGAAGCCCGTCAACCTTCAGCACAAGGTCGTCGTGCGAATCACCAAGCGGATCGAACAGGAAGCGGAGCATTAGTTGATGCGGACGCGGTCCTTGCTTTCGGGGGCGGGGGCGAGCGGCCAGGAGATCGTCATTTTAGCCATGGAGCGAAGATAGTTGGCCCGATCACGGTAAAGCAGGAACTTGGTCCGCACAGATGCAGACGCTTTCACCACAGGCCTATTGCTACCTGCGCCATCCGATCCTCTCATCGGGTGAGACGATGCTGCAGTACACGGTCCAGCACCTCTGCATCACTGGTGCGATCCACGTGGCGAGGCGACGTGTCCTGGCACATCCACGCGACCGGCGGATGGTTTCACGCTTGATGTTATCGCGCACGGACAGTTTGCAGGCTCAAATGCGTGACGCAACGTGTGTGCTGGGCCTATTGCCGCATGACAGGGAAGTGTCCATCGGACAACTCCGCGGGATCATCCTGAAGGAGTTACCGGACCTCGACGTGTTCAAGTACGAGCATGTGCTGCCCGACCTGGTGGATGCAGGCCTGCTGCACTCCCGGTTCATACGCACCGATGAAGGCGTGGACGCCATGGAAGGCGTACGTACCGTGCTCAAGTTCATCGAACGCCAGATCGATGAACTGTTGAAGAACGATCGCGACAAGCTCATTGCGGACCTGAATGCATTGGGCAGCAACGTGGTACTCCTGGACAGGAACACGCGGGAGAAACTGCGTGACATGCTGAAGGAGTTCCCGGAGCTGAAGCTAAGGATGAACCCAGGCAGCACAGTGGAGACCTCGGTCCCCTTCGACGCATTCACCGCTTTCGACACCCTGTCGTTCGGGGCCAGCTTCGATGGTGGAAGCGTGGACTTCGGCGGCTTCGGTGATGGGGACTTTGGCGGCGGCGGTGCAGGTGTGGACTGGTGAAATGCACCACGACATGCTCAAGCGGGTTTGAATTCGCGCCTTAATTGCAGTCCTTGGATCCGGGGGCTGGGGCGAGGGGCCAGTCGGCTTTCTTCTTGGTTGCCATTGGTTCATAGATAGCGGCGTGCCATCCAACGCCCCCCCCTCGGAAGCATGCCACCGCACACTTCCGGACGCCCGTAGGCCAATGATCACGCACGTTCACACCGCAAATAAGAGGAAGCGGTGGAGCGCGCAATGCGGGCTGGGGCTGTTGTGCGGAATGTCAGACCTTGGTCGCAAGCGGTACGGCCGCCACGGCCCATCCAACAGAGGAGCCTGCTCGTAAGGGCACCACCGTATCCCCATCGAAGGGGAACGCATCGGGCACGGGCCATTCGCGGCGCGTCAGCGTGATGCGGTCGGTGTTCCTCGGAAGCTTGTAATGGTCCGGCCCATGGAAGCTGGCGAAAGCCTCGAGCTTGTCCAATGCCCCTGCGCGATCGAAGACCTCGGCATACAGCTCAATGGCCGCATGGGCGGTGTACACTCCTGCACAGCCACAGGCGGTCTCCTTCGTGGGCCGGGCGTGCGGCGCACTGTCGGTCCCCAGGAAGTACTTTGGGTTGCCGCTCGTGGCCGCCGCCACCAGTGCCTCGCGGTGGGTGCCACGCTTCAGGATGGGCAGGCAGTACAGGTGCGGACGGATGCCCCCGGCCAGCATGTCGTTGCGGTCCAGCAACAGGTGGTGCGCGGTGATGGTGGCACCCACCTTGGGAGAAGCAGCCTCGACGAACTGCGCTGCATCGCGCGTGGTGATGTGCTCCAACACGATGCGCAATTCCGGGAAGCGCTGGATGATCGGTGCCAGGTGCCGGTCCAGGAAGACCTTCTCCCGGTCGAAGATGTCGATGTGCGCATCGGTGACCTCGCCGTGGATGAGCAGCGGGATATCGTGCTGCTGCATGGCCTCCAGCGCTGGGAAACAGTGCTCCAATGCGGTAACGCCGGAATCGGAATTGGTGGTGGCGCCAGCGGGGTAGAGCTTCACGGCGGTGATCGCACCGGTCTCCTTGGCCAGGGCGATCTCCGCGGGCAAGGTGCGGTCCGTGAGGTACAGCGTCATCAAGGGCTGGAATGTGCTGCCGGCGGGAACAGCTGCCATGATCCGCTCGCGGTAGGCGATGGCGTCCTTCACTGTGGTGACCGGCGGCCGCAGGTTGGGCATCACGATGGCCCGGCCCAGATAGCGTGCGGCATGCGGTACGGTGGTGGCAAGGGCGGCGCCATCCCGCAGGTGGATGTGCCAGTCATCAGGACGGGTGATGGTGATGCTGTCCATGGGGGCTTAGCGGAAGGCGGTCGCTGGAAAGTGGTCTAGTCGATGCTGAAGTAGTCCGCACTCTGGTAGTGGCCGTCGGCCTCCTTCTGCAACTGCATGAGAATGTCGTTGGCGAGGCTGCTGGCGCCGAATCGGAACCAGTGGTTGCTGAGCCATTCGGGGCCGAGCTCTTCCTTGACCATCATCAGATAGTGCAGGGCCTGCTTGCTGGTGCGGATGCCACCGGCGGGCTTCATGGCGATCATCTGCCCGGTCTTGAGGTAATGGTCGCGGATGGCGTGGAGCATCACGAGGGTGACCTCCATGGTGGCGGCCGGATTGATCTTACCGGTGCTGGTCTTGATGAAGTCGGCACCGGCGGCGATGGCGATGTCGCTGGCCAGACGGACCTTGTCGTAGGTGCCGAGCTCGCCGGTCTCGAGGATCACTTTCAAGCGTGCATCACCGCAGGCCTCCTTGATGGCGGCGATCTCGTCGAAGACATAGGCGTAGTCGCCGCTGTGGAACCGGCCACGGCTGATGACCATGTCGATCTCGTCGGCGCCTTCGCTCACGGCGAACTTGGTGTCGGCGATCTTGACGTTGCGGGGGGCCTGTCCGCTGGGGAAGGCGGTGGAGACCGAAGCCACCTTCACGCCGCTGTCGCCGAGGGCCTTCCTGGCCACTTTCACGAGGGAGGGATAGACGCAGACGGCGGCGACGGTGGGCAGACCTGGGAGGCTGTCGTGCGGGTGCATGGCCTTGTAGCACATTTGCTGCACCTTGCCGGGAGTGTCGGCACCCTCCAACGTGGTGAGGTCGATCATGCTGAGGGCGAGCTTCATGCCCTGGACCTTGGTCTCCTTCTTGATGCTGCGCGTCTTGATGCGGGCCACGCGCTCCTCGATGCCCACCTGGTCGATGGTGGGGCTGGTGCGGGGGCTGGGAACGGAGGGTGCAGGGGACTTTGTCGCTGTGGCCATGGTGCGTTGGCCAAAGATAGATGGCGGGCTTTAGCGGCAGGACCCCTGATCGCGGGCTGTTGGGTGCAGCCTGTGTTGCAACCACATGGGGGGCGAAGGGTAACGACGGATGGACGCGGATCTACACGGATGAATGCATCGCGCAAACGCTCCGGATCACGTTTCCGCATGAACCGCTTGCATAAGCAGCCAATGATGCGCATCCCTGTCCCTTTCACGCAGCAGGCATGGTCGACAGTGCTGAGAGGGGACCGGAACACCCCGGAGAACAGGGCGCCCAGCAGCCCCTTGGAGTTCAGTACCTTCGCGGCGCTTTTCCATGAGCGCCAAGACCGCCCACATCCACCCCGTTTTCGACCGCCTGCTGCAGCGCGGCGACAAGGAGGCGCTGCTGGGCCAGCACGGACTGTGCATCTGGATGACGGGCCTGAGCGGGAGCGGCAAGAGCACGATCGCGGTGGAGCTGGAACGCCTGCTGCATGCCGAGGGCATCCACAGCATGGTGCTGGACGGCGACAATGTGCGCACGGGCATCAACAACAACCTGGGCTTCAGCGAGGCGGACCGCGCGGAGAACATCCGCCGCATCGCGGAGGTGGCCAAGCTCTTCGTGGGCAACGGGACCGTCACGATCTGCTGCTTCGTGTCGCCCACGATCGCCATCCGCGAACAGGCGAAGGCGATCATCGGCGCGACCGACTTCGTGGAGGTGTTCGTGGACACGCCCTTGGAAGAGTGCGAACGCCGCGATGTGAAAGGCCTCTACGCGAAGGCACGCGCCGGTGAGGTGAAGGACTTCACGGGGATCAGTGCACCCTTCGAGGCACCCGCGAAGGCCGACATCATCCTGTCCACCATCGATCGCACGCCGGACGACTGCGCTGGCGATGTGCTGCAAACCCTCCTACCCCGCATCCGCCGGGCCTGAACGACCATGCATTCCTACCGACTCACCCACCTGAAGGAACTGGAGAGCGAGAGCATCCACATCCTGCGCGAGGTGGCCGCCCAGTTCGAGAACCCTGCGCTGCTCTTCAGCGGTGGCAAGGACAGCATCGTGTGCTTCCACCTGGCGCGCAAGGCCTTCTTCCCCAGCCGGGTGCCCTTCCCCCTGCTGCACGTGGACACGGGGCACAACTTCGAGGAGACGATCGTTTTCCGCGACAGGCTGGTGCAGGAGCATGGCGCGAAACTGATCGTGGGCAGCGTGCAGGAGAGCATCGACCAGGGCAAGGTGAGCGAGGAGACCGGCTACTACGCCAGCCGCAACAAGCTGCAGACGGTGACGCTGCTGGACAGCATCGAGGCGAACAAGATCGATTGCGCCATCGGTGGTGGCCGGCGCGATGAGGAGAAGGCCCGGGCCAAGGAACGCGTCTTCAGCCACCGCGATGAATTCGGCCAATGGGACCCGAAGATGCAGCGGCCCGAACTGTGGAACCTGTACAACGGTCGCAAGCGCGTGGGCGAGCATTTCCGCGCCTTCCCCATCAGCAACTGGACAGAGATGGACGTGTGGCAGTACATCCTGCTGGAGAACATCCCGATCCCGAGCATCTACTTCAGCCACGAGCGGGAGGTCTTCCTGCGCGATGGCGTGATCTACGCCAACTCACCCTTCATGAACCTGAAGCCGGAGGAGAAACCCTACCGCATGCAGGTGCGCTTCCGCACGATCGGTGACATGAGCTGCACGGGTGCGGTGGATTCACCGGCGAGCACGTTGGAGGAGATCATCGCGGAAGTGGCGACGTCGCGTGTCACTGAGCGGGGCAGCCGCCAGGACGATAAACGGAGCGAAGCGGCTATGGAAGATCGGAAAAAAGAGGGCTATTTCTGATCAGATGATCAGAAAATCAGACGATCAGAAAATGAAGGACGGATACTTGGATATGGACCTCCTGCGCTTTACCACGGCGGGGAGTGTGGACGACGGCAAGAGCACACTGATCGGCCGACTGCTTTACGACAGCAAGGCCATCTTCGACGACCAGTTGGAGGCCGTGGAGAAGGCCAGTGCCAAACGTGGGACGGGCGAGGTCGACCTATCGCTGCTGACCGACGGACTACGCGCCGAGCGCGAACAGGGCATCACCATCGATGTGGCCTACCGCTACTTCGCCACGCCGAAACGCAAGTTCATCATCGCCGATACGCCGGGGCACATCCAGTACACCCGCAACATGGTGACCGGGGCCAGCACGGCCAACCTGGCGATCATCCTGGTGGATGCACGCAAAGGCATCCAAGAGCAGACCAACCGGCACGCGTTCATCGCCTCGCTGCTGGGCATCCCGCACGTGGTGTTCTGCATCAACAAGATGGACCTGGTGGATTATGACGAGAAGGTGTTCACGCGCATCCAGAACGAGCTGGAGGATTTCAGCAGCAAGCTGGAGGTGCGCGATGTGCGTTACATCCCCATCAGCGCGCTGAAGGGCGACATGGTGGTGGACCGCGGCGACAGGATGCCGTGGTACCAGGGACCCACGCTGATGTACATGCTGGAGAACGTGCACATCGCGGCGGACCACAACCACATCGACCGGCGCTTCCCGGTGCAGTGCGTGATCCGCCCGATGACCACGGAACACCACGATTTCCGGGGCTTTGCGGGGCGCGTGGCCGGCGGTGTGTTCCGCGTGGGCGACCCCGTGCAGGTGCTGCCAAGCGGCTTCTCAAGCACCATCAAGAGCATCCACATCGGTGACCGGCCTTCGGAAGAGGCCTTCGCGCCGCAGAGCGCAGTGATCACACTGACGGAGGAGATCGACATCAGCCGCGGCGACATGCTGGTGAGCCCGAACAACCTGCCGACCACCACCCAGGACGTGGATGTGATGCTGTGCTGGTTCAACGAACGGCCGCTGCAGGCCGGGGGCAAGTATGCGCTGAAGCACACCACGCGCGATGCCCGGTGCATGATCAAGGAGGTGAAGTACAAGATGGACATCAACACGCTGCGCAAGACGGACGGGCCGCCGGTGATCGGCATGAACGACATCGGCCGGGTGCACCTGCGCACCACGGTGCCCCTGAACGTGGACACCTACCAGCGCAACCGCATCACGGGCAGCGTGATCCTGATCGATGAGGGCACCAACGAGACCGTGGCGGCCGGGATGATCGTGTGATCGGGTTCCACCACCCTCCACAATGAAAAAGGCCCCGTTCCCGGGGCCTTTTCCCGTTCTGTGGACCTCTTCTATCGGAGTGTGAAGCGGATGGGCAGGTTGTACTGCACGGTGACGGATTTGCCGCGCTGCTTGCCGGGCTTCCAGGCGGGCATGTTCTTCACCACGCGCACGGCTTCTTCATCGCAACCACCACCGATGCCGCGGAGCACCTTCACGTCCTTGATCTTGCCGTCCTTGTCCACCACGAAGGTGACGTAGACCACACCGGAGATGCCGGCGCTGTTGGCCATTTCGGGGTACTTGATGTTCTTGCCGAGGTACTTGAAGAGTTCGGCCTCGCCACCGGGGAAGCTGGGCATCTCCTCCACGATGGTGAAGATCTGCTCCTCCTCCACTTCCTCTTCCTGGCGCTGGACGACCTCCACCTTGGTGTCCTCCTTGATCTCCTGGTCGATCTGTTCCACTTCCTCCACTTCTTCATCATCCTCCACGATCTCCAGCACCGTGGTGGGCGCGGGGGGCGGAGGGGGCGGGGGCGGAGGAGCTGCGCTCGGTGGGATCACCTCTTCCTCCAGCAGGTCCATCTCCAGTGCGGCCATCTCGCCCACGGTGCGCTCGAAGGCGGTCCATTCAAAGGCCACCAAGGTCATTGCCAGGGCCATGAGCATGCCGAGCAACCAGAAGGTGGTCTTGCGGCCCTCGAGTTCGGCTTCGGGATTCTTTCGTGCTTCCATGATGGTTCTTTTGAGGACTGTACACCGGAGTGCCTCCGAGGTTCAAAACTACGCAACCTTGGTGGATCCCGCTGACCGTTCCCGACGCCAACGCCACCGCAGGTAGCCTGCGCCGAGCAGTGCGCCCACGGTGTTGGCCACGGCGTCGTTCACATCGCCATGGCGCCCCAGGGCCTCCAAATGCTGCATCACCTCGGTGAGCACACCATAGGCCACGGTGAGCAAAAAGGCCAATACCAGCACGCGGGCACCGGGACCGTTGCGCCAGGTGTCCAAGGCCAGGGCCCTGACCACGAGCACGAACTGGACGGCGAAGAGGATGGCATGGACGGGCTTGTCCAGGCTGAAGAGGTCGGCCCAGTCCCATTTGGGGAGGGCGGGGCCGGGCAAGAGGCAGAGCAGCAGGATCAGGAGCGCCCAAAGCACCGCCGGTCCTGTACCACGCAGGGTCATGGTCGATCAGCCCACCAAAGCGGCGTACTGCTCTGCGGTGAGCAGCTCATCCAACTCAGCGGCGGCGGACACCTTGATGCGCACCATCCAGCCGGCGCCGTAGGGGTCATTGTTCACCGCAGCGGGGTCGTCCGAAAGGCCTTCGTTCACGGCCAGGACAGTGCCGCTGACGGGCATGAAGAGGTCGCTGACGGTCTTCACCGCCTCCACCGTACCGAACACGGCTTCGCGGTCCACGGCCTGGCCCACGGTGTTGATGTCCACGAACACGATATCACCCAGCTCGCTCTGCGCGAACTCCGTGATGCCGATCACGGCCTCGTCACCTTCGATGCGGATCCATTCGTGGTCCTTCGTGTACTTCAGTTCAGCGGGGAAGTTCATGGCTTGGTCGGTTAAGCGCCGCGAAAATAGGTGTTCGCCCGGTCGCGGTCACTGGGCGAGCGTAAAGCGCAGGCTGATGCCCGCGTTGGTGTTGGCGGACGGGAAGCTGGTGGAGATCACCGGGGTGTTCACCACGCGCTCATAGAACGCCCGGATGTTCAGGCGCTGGTTCAGGACGTAGTCCAGTGAGGTCTTGATGGAGAGGATGTTCTGGCCGGCGGTCACCTGGTTCTGGCGCTCCTCCATCTTGCGGATCACGGTGGCGTTGTCACGCAGGCTCAGGTCCAACCGCAGGTTCAGATCGCTCTTGGGCGATACGCCACCGATGGCGAAGGGGAACTTCACGTTCTTGAAGCGGTAACCGGTGCCCACCACGTATTCCTTGCCGCGGATCTCGGTCACCTGGTAGTTCGTGAGGCTGAGGCTCAGGTTGCGGTCGCGGTTGTACTCGAACTTCACCAGCATGCTGTTCTTCAGCGTGGCATCGAAGCTGGCGAGGGGCCGCATCACCTCCTGCACGGTGATCACGGAGATCTGGCGCTCGGGGATGAAGTTGCCTGCGGCATCCACCTCGGCACCGCCCTCCACATAGAGCAGGTTGGTCTGGTAGTTGGCGATGCTGAAATTGCTGCGGTAGCTGTTCTTCAACGTGAACGTGCGGAAGTACTTGGCGAAGATGGGGAGCTTGGTGAGCCCGTCATAGGTGATATCCCAGTTGGGCATGGGGAACTGGGTGAAGGGGTTGAGCTTCACCTTGTCCGGGTTCTTGCCGGTGTAGGCGGCGAGGAAGGCGGGGATCACGACATCCTGGTTGGTGGCGCCGTAGCCGGTGTAGTACCCGGTCTCGGTGTCCAACACGGAATTGGCGTTCTCCGATGCCAGTCGCGCGCTGATGATGGGGCGGTACTCCAGCACACGCTCGAAGACCTCGTTCACGAAGTTCTCATCGTCCTGAGCGAAGGCGGTGGCCCAGGTGAGAATGCTCACGCTGTAGTTGCCGAACTCGCGCGGGCTGTCGTTGACGTAGGTGGAAAGGGAGTCGTTCCAGCGGAAGAAGGAGCTGCGGTTCTCGGCGATGGTGCGGTTCGCCGTGACCTCGATGCGCATGCCCCGGAAGGGCTCCAACGAGGCCCGTGCGTTGATGGTCTCGGTGCGTGCGTTGGTGTAGGGGTTGAAAATGGACGGTGTCTGGACCAACCAGCCGTTCGATGCGGACGTGGTGGCGAAATCGCGAACGATGTCGCCGCTCAGGTTGTGGTTCTGTTGACCCGTGATGAACCCGAAGCCCGGCGCATCGAATCCATCCATACCCAGGATGTTCGTGGTCTGGTTGTATCCCGGCAACAGGATACCGGAGTTCTGGCTGTAGGTGATCGTGCCTGTGCGTAACGTCATGATGATCCGGGAAAAACCCTCCAGCACATCGATCTTGCCACCGCCCTTGGGGGCCTTGGTGGAGTCGGTCTTGGCCGATGCCGCAGCCCGCGAACCGCCCTTGGGTGCCGCCCGGCCCTTGCCCTTGTCGTTGATCTTTTTGAGGTACTTCGACTTGTTGTAGAGATTCACGAAGTTGAACTGGCCGTTGAGGGCGATGTTCTGCGAGTTCTGGACGGTATTGCCCAGGCTGTCCTGCTGGAACGGTGACCGGTCCCACTGGTAACCGGCGGTGTAGGTGGTGTTGGCGGTGATCCAGTCCGTGAGCGGGAATTTGTCCAGCGGCAGGGTGTAGTTCAGGCCGATGGTGTGATCATAGCGGGTCACCTCACCCCAGCTGCGCAGACTGGTGAGCACACTGTCCTTCCAAAGGGTGTATTCGTCCTTGTTCTTGGAGTTCACCTGGCCGGGCGTCTCGCCGATGATGGCCATGTTGTTGGCGTTGAAATCCAGCTTCAGCGAACGGGTGAGCTCATACCGGAAGCCGTACTGGCTGGTCCAATTGAAGTTTTTATTGTAGGTGGGCCTGGGTGGCAACGACTCAATGTCCGGGTTCGGACGGACCAAGCGTTCCAAGTACATGCGATCGATGGAGGTCCGCAGGCTGACCTGCTTGAACCCCAGGTTTACATTGAAGTCCTTCACCAGTTTCAACCACTTGCTCTTGCTCACAAAACCGATGTCCTTGAAGGGTTCGATCGCCACGGGCCTGGGGTTGTGGATGTATCCCAGCGACCCCCGATAGGTGCGCGTGTTCTCATAGGCCGTGTTCACATCGAAGTATTCCTGATCCCCGTAGGCGTATGAGAAGGCAAGGTTCTCCACGTCATAGAATTTCTCCTTGTCCCCCTGGGTGCGCTCCTTGCGCACGTTGGTGAAGTTGATGCTTCGCCGTCGGGTGTAGGTGCGCGTCTCCTTCAAGCGTTGCCTGCGCTCATCCGGGGTCAGTGTGCGGGTGGCCTCGTTGAACTCGATGTCGGGATTGAGCGGATCGAACTGGGGGTTGATGACCTGCTCGGAGAACCCGACGTACATGGGGATCTTCACCCCGCTGGACTCGGGCAGGAATTTGCCCATCTCCAGGTTGGCCGCGACATCCACGCCGTAGCGGGTATCGCGCTGGCGCTCGCTCACGCGCTTGTCGATGCTTCCCCAGAAGGGAGTGCTGTAGTTGCCTGCGATGCTCACGCTGCCCAGGTCGGCCAGTTGCGCGTTCACCCGGGCAAGGGCCGCCCAACCGCCCCGCTGGTCGAAATCCGTAAGACGCAGCTCGTTCACCCATACCTCCACACAGTGGGGCAGGCCATCGTCGGCGCGCCAGGGGTTCGCCTCCTCGCCGTCCTGCTTGGGGTTGCGGATGCCGATCATCACGGTGCGCATCTGGCTCAGGTTCGGGTTGCCCTTGATGAACACACGGCGATCGCCATCGGCACCCTCGAAGCGGGCGTTCTTGGGGAAGCCCTGCTGGTCACGGGTGATCTTCAGGTCATTGAGCTTGGCGAACTCGATGATCATGTTGTTCGCCTCGGGCCATACGTTGTAGGGGTCGCGGTTGAAGAAGGCGGAGGGCACCACAGGCACCTCGTACTCATAGTAGTTCTGGTCGAAATCGTTGCCCAGACGCATGAACACGGTGACATCGCCGTAGTTGATCGGCCGGTCCGGGTCGGAGCTCTCGGCGTGGACGTACATCCGCATCTTCTTGTAGCTGCGGATGTCGAAGCTCACGTTGCGGAAGCTGGCCCGCGCGTCACCGTCGTTCAGGTTGCACACCTTCATCTGCAGCGACTGTTCGTTCAGGTTCCGCAGGTTGGCGCTGGCCACATCGATCTCCTGGTTGATGTCCGGTGGCAGCACGTAGTTGATGGGCGTGCGATTACCGTTCTCCTCGATGTTCACGGCGGCCGTTTCAAAGAGGGTCAGATCAGGGTCACCACCGGGCACCTCACCGGGGGTGTTCAGGCTGAAGTTGTACTTCCGCCATTCGCCACGCACGAACTCCAGGCGTGCGAAGCGCAGGGTGGCCTCCTGCTGCCATCCCTTGAGGTACATGCGCATGAAGCGGATGCTGCGGAAATCCTGGATGCCGTTCACCACGGCATCGGGCTGGCGCACGGGCACCTTGAACTGGTACCAGTACACCTGCTTGGGCCCCTCCGGGGTGTTGGCCGTGGCCAGGATCCGGTCGGTGATGTAGTTGCGGCCCACCACCATGTCCTGCGGACGCATGCTGACACGGTAGTGGAAGTAGCTCTCGCTCTCGCTCAGGTTCTGGTCCTGGTTGATGTCCTCGGCCGAGGGGATGGTGGTCTGCTGGGTGGGGTAATCCTCCGGCGAGTCCTCGTCGGTGACGGAGTTGCCTTCGGGGGCGTTGAAGTACTTGTAACGCTCCAGGATGTCGGCGCCCGCATTGTCAAAGGCCGAACCGCGGAAGAAGCGGTAGTCGTCGTTGGAAGGGTCGTTCTGCCAGCGCTGGCGTGCCCCGGGGGTCAGTTGGTCCAGATAGACCTCCTGGAAAAACAGCTGCTCGTTGCGGCCGTCCAGATCAAGCTGCGAAGAAGCCAGACCGTCCATCCCCACATCTTGAAATGCGTTGGAATTGTTCTCCACGATGGCGAAGGCGTTCACCACGCTTTGGGTGGTGGGCACCACGCCCCAGGCCGTGGTGTCGGTCTCCTGTGCAAAGTCGGTGAGGTTCTTGGGCAGCCCGTTCTCGAAGAACTTACGCCCGTCCCGTTGGATGTCCTCGCTGATGTTGCCCAGGTCGATGTAAAGCTCTCCACCGGTGGAGTTCACGGAGTTCTCGTTGGTGGCCGGCACACCCTCGCTGTTGCTGGCGTTGAAGAAGGGGTCCATCATCCAGAACTGGACGATCTCGATGTTGCTGGCCTCGAAATCCGTGGTGGTGATCCGCCGCGTGATGCCGGCCCAGTTCTCCTCCGGGTCGAAAAGGTTGCCCTCGTCCGTCAGATCGGGATTGTAGTTGTAGGGCCCGCGATCAGAAGGATAGTAGGTGAGGTCCAACACCGGGATGTTCGCCGGCGTGCCCGCAGGCAGCTGGCGGTTGGGGAACACTTCCTGCTCCAGCACCTCGCGCATCCGGTTGTCGCTGCGGATCTCCTCGCTGTTCGCGATGTTCGGCGGTGTGAGGTTGTTGTTGCGGAAGAACAGCGGATCGATCACATACCAGGCCAGCTGTGCGCGGCGGAACCCGCTCCCCAGGTCGTTCACCAGGTCGGCCTCAGGGAAAAGATCGGGCAGGCCCTGTGGTGTGGCGGAGTGGAACCACAGGCTCTGCGTGCGCAGGTCGATGGTGCTGACACTGCCCTCGAAGTCGTCGATGTAACTGGTGCCTGCATCACCGATGGCCTTGCTGTGCCCGGGTATGAGATAGGCGGCCTCCGCCGTGGCGGAGATGTTGGATTCGGCCTTGGTGGCATAGAACGGCAACTTGTCCACCAGGTCGGTGAGCCACTGCGACTTGGTCTGCCATGATCCGTCCAACCCGATGATGGTGTTGGAGATCGGCTCATCGCCCACGTTCACCTTCTGCGTCAGCGGCCGCTCGTAGAGGTTCATGATGGTGGCCCCCAGTACCAGGTCCTTGTTGAACTTGTAATCGAAGCGCGCCCCTCCCAGGGTCTTGGTCTGGATGCTGAACAACGAGTTGCTTTCCAAAGCGATGTTGACCGGTGTACCGCTCTCCAGGACCCCCTGGTTGAGGATGCGTACACGACCCAGGTTATAGTCCACGGTATAGTCCTGGTTCTCGATCAGGCGCACACCACCGGCGGTCACCACCACACTGCCCTGCGGGATGTTCACACTGTTCAGGGAGATCACATCACTGCTGGCCGAACGATAGCTGCCCTTGAGCCGGAAGCGGTTCAGCTCGGGCTGGTTCTGGGCAGCGGTCTTGGTGCTGTCATACAACGGTTGATAGGTGATCGTCCTGCGGATCTGCTCCGGTTGTATCGGGTTGGCCGGGTCGGGACCAATGAGCTGTCGGTCCAGATAACTGCCGAAGGGTTCCAGGACCGGGAAGAAGACCCGCCCGTTCTGCGATTGGATGGTACCGCCCACGGTGGCCGCGCCGTCGATGAAGTCGAACCAACCATCGGGGTTCGGCGCATTGTTCGGATCAAGGCGGTCAAGACCAAGGGCCTGGATCAAGGGGATCTGATCCAGTGGAGCCCGGGGGATGTAATTGATGTCCACCCCCGTTGTGGGATTGTTGTAAATGAGCTCCAGGCGGAAGTTGTCCCGGTTCACCTGGAAGGCGCCCAGGGAATAGACGTTCTTCATCATCAGGTCCCACAACGGGATCCGGGGGTCGGTGATGGTGGCCTTCAGCAAACGGAGGATCAGCGCTGAAGGAGGCCCCACACCATCGGTGGAGAACTCACCCACCTGGAAGGTCTGCCCCTGGAAGGTGTACTGGTAGGCCACGGCCAGCACCTCATCGTTGTTCAGCGACTGGTTCAGGGAGATGAAGCCCAGTCGCTCGTTCATGGTGTACTCGTTCGGCATCAACAGACGGGCGTTCTCCAGGCGCTCGAAATGGCGGGCATCCCGCAGACCCAGTGCCTGCAGTGCACCCGTGGCCTGGAAGAACCCGCGAATGCCGGGGTTGGTGCTCACCGTCTGATAAAGACTGTTCGCTTCGTTGCTGGCGAAGTTCACGGAGCCATCTGTGACCAGACCGGGTGGCAGATCACTGCTGAGGCGGCCCTCGGCTATGGCCTCAGCGCTTGCATCCTCACCCAGGTCGGTGAAGGCCACCACGTTTCGGTTCTGCTGGAAATCCTGGCGCACGTTGGTGACCCAGATCTCCATGCGGGTCACCTGCACACCGCTGTTCACCGTGGGCAGCGTGCGTAGCGCGTTCTCGTACTGCTGGCGGAAGAAGTGGCTCAGGAAGTAGTGCTTGTTGGCCTCGTACTCATCGGCCTTGATGTCGAAGTTGGTGGTCTGTGCACCACCCGCCACCTGCACGTTGCGCCGCTGCCCCTTCTCCTGGCTGAAGATGGCCGTGGCCGTCAGGCGCCCGAAGCGAAGCTCGGTCTTGAGCCCGAACAGGCTCTGGCTCCCCTGGATCAGGGTGCCGCGCAGCGGCAGGCTCACGTTTCCCGCTTCGATCTTCTGGATGATCTCGTCCTCATAACCGGTGTAATCCAACTTCACCTGGTTCTCGAAGTCGAAGGTGGCCTGCGTGTTGTAGTTGGTGTTGATCTTCAACTTCTCACCGATGCTGCCCACCAGGTTCAGCTGGATCCGCTGGTCGAAGTTGAAGGTGGTGATCCGTCGCTGATCGATCGGGATCCGTGGGTTCTCCGTCTTGCTGATGTTCACCCCGAAGATGACCTCGGCCGAACCGCGCGGCTTGATGTCGATGGTGTTCCCACCGAAGATCCGGTCGAAGGCCTCGCCCCTCACCTTGATCTTGGGGATCAGCTGCTTCTGCGCACTTTCGCTGTCCTGCTCCACCCGGTCCAGCCAGTAGTTGTCCATGGACCGCTCCATGTCATACTCCAGGTACTCCTCCAAGGACATGCTCATGGGCGGACGGTAGTCGAAGGACCCGCCCACGGAGCTTTGCACCACGTACTGCCCGGTGACCGGATCGTAGACCACCGTGTTCTGGATGTTCTCCGGGTCCGACAGGTTCAATCGGCCTGTTCCCGGGTCACCCGGGGTCAGCGGATCGGTGATGGGCCACACGAGGTCCACTTCCGGAGAATCCACTTGAAGGATCAGCCCTGTATAGCCCGATGCCATGGCGGAGCCGGCCAGCAGGAGCACGGCGGCAGCATGGACCATCCGCACGAACTGCGAACGCCAACGCCAGAGGACCACCTGTACCTTCATCGCTCCGTTAAGGGTCTCAGAGATTCTTCAGCGCCAACTTGATCAAGGATTCCAACGCTGGAGGCGCGTCACCATGCTCTTGGAGCACGGCGTGGAGCGAACGTTCAGCTTTCATGCGATCAAGGCCCAGGGAGACCAGTGCCGATAACGCCTCCGCCTTGAGCGTATTGCCCGAAGAGGGTCCGCCCGCACTTTGCGGCATGGCAGCTCCGGCCAGTCGCCCCTGCAGTTCACCCACGATGCGCTGCGCCAGTTTGGGACCAATGCCCTTCACCGACTGAAGGACCGGAACATCGCCCGTGAGGATGGCCCGGTGGATGTCCTGCGCGCTCCGGGCGCCCATGATCGCCATGCCGATGGTGGCCGATACCCCCTGCACATCGATCAGGCGACGGAACAATTGACGCTCGTCGGCGTTCAGGAATCCATAGAGCCGATGGTCACTGGACCCGGAACGCACGTCCACCATCACGGCATAGTGCACATGCATGCGCAGCCTGCCGCTCGCCGGAAGCCGCTCCAAGGTGCTCGCGCTCACCTGAACGAGGTAGCCCACGCCATGGCACTCCAGCACCACGTGGTCCTGGGCTTTCTCCAATAGGTCACCGTTCAGGCTATCGATCATCCTGGTCCCTCCGAAGTGAAGTGGTCAAAAATGGAAGGGGTAAAGTGGCCTTATGGGCGAGGGGCTGATGGAAAGGAAGGGCACGAAAATAAGGGAATGCAGCATACCAAGGGCATGCATCAGGCATGCTATTTTGCGCCCATGGGCAGGGAGCGGATCGTGGTTTTCAGCGGTGCCGGGGTGAGCGCCGAAAGCGGACTGCGCACGTTCCGCGATGCCGATGGTCTTTGGGAGGAATATCCCATCGAGGAAGTGGCCACACCGCAAGCCTGGCACAGGGACCCGGGGAAAGTGCTCCACTTCTATGACCTGAGGCGCGAACAGGTCATCGCCGCTCAGCCCAATGCCGCTCACCTGGCGATCGCCCGATTGGAGGAGCATTTCCACGTGGACGTGGTGACCCAGAACATCGATGACCTGCATGAGCGGGCCGGAAGCAGCCGTGTGCTGCACCTGCACGGTGAGATCCTGAAGGCCCGCAGTACGATCGATCCCGGGCTCGTGCTGCCAGTGAACGGTCCATCACTCCCTTGGGGGATGCTTTGCCCACTGGGATCCCAACTGCGTCCGCACATCGTGTGGTTCGGAGAGGAAGTACCCCTGCTCTCCGAGGCTGCCGCACTGATCCATCAGGCGGACCACCTGATCGTGGTGGGCACCTCGCTGAACGTGTACCCCGCTGCAGGCCTGGTGCACCTGCTGCGGAGCACGGCTCACCTGCATGTGGTGGACCCCGGTGAACTTTCGCTGCCGGCACGCCCCTTCCAGCATATCAAGCAAAAGGCCAGTGCAGGCATACCCGCACTGGCCTTTCAGCTGATCGGCGAGATCAGCGAGCCGTGACCACAAAACGCTTGGTGGCGAGCGTGGTCCCTGCGCGCTGCAGGCTGGCAAAGTACATGCCCTCGGATAGCCCCGCCGTGGAGAGACGTACCAACGGTTGGTTCTGACGGACGGTCACGGTGCGCACACGCTCACCCACCGCGTTGAACACCACGAGGTCCAAGACCTGGTCCACATTGCGCACTTCCAACTGGAACTGCACATCCTCTCCTTTCGAAGGATTGGGAAAGGCACTGATGGAGGCCGAAGCGATCAGTTCCTCCACACCCACATTATCGATGGCCTGGAACTGGATGTCCACCCAGACGCTGTCCGTGGGGGTTGAGGTGTCGAACCAGACATAGCGGTAAGTGCTGTTGCCCACTTGGGCACGAGGCTCATGGTACGCATGGAAGTTGGTGACCGCCACACCGGCGCTCAAGGCCAGCGCGTGTTGTCCCAATGCGTTCCAGACGGGCAGGGCCCCGGCATCCTGAGGACCGTAGCACACACCCCAGCAGAAATAGTTACCCGTGGCCGGCTGAACATCCACCTCATAGCGGCGCACATTGATGTTGCGCGTGGCACCAGCGACCAGGGTGGCCGAGATATCCTCCTCGAACACGTTATCGTTCACATCGCCCACGTGCACCACCAAGGTACCGTTCACCACGTTGCCGTTGATGTCGGTGAGGGAAATGAACTCCTGGGCCTGCGCCCCGGCAAGGGACACCAGGAGAGTGAAAGAAAGAGCGTAGCGTAGGTTCATTGTCGATTCGAGTTTGAAGCCCTGCCCATATCTTTGGTAGAGCCGTAGTACAAATCTACGGGGTGCGGGGCATGTGCGCCATGGTCAACGGTGGACGGTCTCCATCCATTGGCCGAGATAGGATCCCAAGGCTTTCCGCACAAACCCCGCCAAAAGGTGCACCCCTCCACTACATTTGGCCGTGGGGCATTTCATTCCCCGACCCAAGACACGTCCTTAACCCCCAACTACATGAAGAAGTCTTTACTCGTGATCGCAGGGCTCGGCCTGAGCATGTTGCAGGCGCAGGCCCAATGCCCTACCGGGCAGACCCAGGTGACGTTCAACCTGACCTTGGACCGCTATGGTTCCGAGACCACTTGGTCCGTGACAGGCCCTGGTGGATCTCCTGAGTTCGCTTCCGGTGGTCCGTACACGGATGCTGCTGCCAACGGCGAATACCCACAGGCGCCTGTCACGTTCTGCGTACCCAACGGCACACAGTTCATCGTGACGGTGGAAGACGCATACGGTGATGGCCTGTGCTGCGCTTATGGCGAAGGTGGATACTCGGTGAGCGTAGGAGGGACTGTCGTAGCCACGGGAAACGGTGTATTCACCGATAGCCAGCAATCGTCCGTGTTCCTCGGAACCGACCTTGGCCTTGGCGCACTCGGCCTGGATGCCGTGGTGGCCCAAGGACCGCTCTCCATTTCCGGAACGGTGCTGAACACAGGCACGACCCCGGTGACCGGTTTCACCTTGAGCTATGCCATCGATGGTGGCGCAGCCTTGAGCACCCCGATCTCGACCACCATCCAAGCCGGTGGCACGTACAATTACACCCACCCCACTCCATGGAACGCCACGGTGGGCACGCATACGGTGAACATCACCATCAGCGACATCGCCGGTGACGGGGTATCCGCCAACAACAGCTACAATGGTTCCGTCGGCGTGGCCACCCAGAGCGTGGACCGCGTGACCATCATCGAGCAGTTCACCAGCTCCACCTGCCCTCCCTGCGCCAGCCTGAACGTGACCTTCGGCCCAACGCTTTCCGGCCTGAACACCAATGACCCGGGCAGCAACGTCGCTGCCATCAAGTACCACATGAACTGGCCCAGCCCCGGTAACGACCCCAGCTACAACCCCGACGGCAACACCCGCAAGACCTATTACGGCGTGAGCGGTATCCCTGACCTGTTCATCGATGGCAAGCCCATGACGGCGACCTCCGCTGCCTACATCCAGCAGCAGGCGGACCGTGATGCGTTCGTCAACCTCGGCCTGACCTACACGGTCAATGGCAACCAGGTGAACGTGACCGCGAACGTGACGCCTTACGCCACGTTCTCCGGAACCCACCGCCTGCACATCGCCATCGTGGAGAACAGCTACGCTTACGCAGCCTCCACCACGTCACAGGACGAATTCCACTATGTGCAGCGCAAGATGCTGGCCAACGGACAGGGCAACAACCTGGCGACCATGACCGGCGGGCAGACCCAGACCATCAACCAGTCACACACCATGGTGTTCGGCAGCCCTGCCCAAGGCAACTACAACGCCTGGGGCACGGATCTGGAGGACCTGACCCTTGTGGCCTTCGTACAGAACAACACCACCAAGGACATCCTGCAGGCCGCCTTCATGCCGCTGGCCACCAACGTGGGGATCTCCGAGAACGCTCTGGACCAGCGCCTGCGCGTATTCCCGAACCCGACCGAAGGTGTGTTGAACGTGCAGTTCGACGCCCCCCAGGCCGGCAAGGCCCAGATCGAAGTGTTCAATGTGCTCGGTGATCGCGTGTTCGAAGCCAACCGCGCAACGGCGGCCGGCACCCAGCGCGAGGTCATCGACCTGAGCACCTTCAACAGTGGCATCTACTTCGTGAACATCACCGCTGATGGTGTGCGCGCAAGCCGCAAAGTGACCCTGAACAAGTAAGTTTTCCAGGGATAAATGATCAGGTCGGCGTTCCGGTACGATGTTCGCATCCCCGGGCGCCGACCTTTCATTTTCAACCCCTTCCTTACCCCATGAGAACCTCGATCGCCGCACTTCTTCTCGTCGCCCTCCCCCTGATCGGCTCTGCCCAGGGCAAGATGCCCTCCATTGTTGTCCAGACCCTGGACGGCAAGAAGGTGAACACCAGCACCTGGTCCAACGATGGCAAACCCATCATCGTGAACTTCTGGGCCACATGGTGCGCCCCCTGCAAACGCGAGCTCAGCGCCATCGCCGACAAATACGACACCTGGCAGAAAGAGACCGGCGTGAAGCTGATCGCGGTCTCCATCGATGATGCACGCAGCATGGCCCGCGTGGCACCGTACGTGAACGGCCAGGATTGGGATTATGAGGTGGTCCTGGACCCGAACGGCGACCTGAAGCGGGCACTGAACGTGAACAACGTGCCGCACACCTTCCTGCTCAACGGCAAGGGCGAGATCGTGTGGCAGCACAACAACTATGAACCCGGCGACGAGAACGAGCTGTACCAGAAGGTGCGCGAGCTTGTCGGCAAGAAGTGATCCCCGCACGCATGATGAGCAGCCGATCCCTGGTCCAGGGAACGATCTCCCTTTCCCTGTTCACCCTTGCCGGCGCAGCGCTGGCTCAGGACGGTGGCCAGGTCCACGGAAATTTCAGCACCGATGTCCAGTACTACAATGAGGACTCGGCGATCGGTGCCGTGGTACCGCCTGAACGGCTTGGGGCCAACGCTTGGGCGAACCTGATCTATACCAATGGAGCCTTTGAGGCCGGTGGTCGCTTCGAAAGCTATACCCCGCCATTGGCCGGCTATCCCGCCGGTGTGCCCTACTCGGGGTCCGGCGTCGGTTTCCGCTATGCGCGCTACACCATGGCCGACCTGGAGGTCACCGTGGGCAACTTCTTTGAACAGTTCGGCCAGGGCATGGTGTTCCGCAGTTACGAGGAACGCTACCTCGGCGTGGACAATGCCATGGACGGCGTGCGGCTGAAGTTCAAGCCGGTCAACGGCATTCAGCTCAAGGGATTCGTGGGCCAGCAGCGGCTCACCTTCGCCAATGAAGCGGTGAAGGGACCGGGCATCGTGCGCGGTGTGGACGCGGAGATCAGCCTGAGCGAATTCTTCGACAGCACCTGGACCAGTGCCAACAACCTGATCATCGGCGGAAGCTTCGTGAGCAAGTACCAGGAGGACCGTGACCCGCTGCTGGTGCTGCCCGAGAACGTGGGCTCATGGGCCCTGCGGGCGAACTATACCACGCCGAAGTGGAACATCTATACCGAATACGCCTACAAGATCAACGACCCGAACAACAAGAACGGCTTCATCTACAAGAACGGCCAGGGACTGCTGGTCAATGCCACCTACTCCGTGAAGGGCTTCGGTGCCTCGGTGGGTGCGCACTCCTTTGATAATATGTTCTACCAGAGCGATCGCAGTGCGGCCACGCCCTTCGACCTGAACATCAACTTCCTGCCCCCGCTCACCAAGCAACATACCTACAACCTGCCGGCCACGCTCTACCCCTATGCCACGCAGCCCAATGGCGAGGTCTCCGCACAGGGAGAGCTCTTCTACAAATGGCGGAAGGGCACCAAGCTCGGCGGAAAATACGGCACCAAGATCGCCGTGAACTACTCGGTGGCCTATAACCAGGACACCACGCGACTGAGCGCTGCCGACGACACCACCCGCCAGGGTTATACCACCACCTTCTTCCGGCCCGGGGACCGTCGCTATTTCCAGGACATGAACGTGGAGATCCGCAAGAAGGTGAGCGAGACCTGGGAGCTCACGCTCTCCTACCTCAACATCGTGTATGACATCGACATCATCCAGGGCAAGCCCGGGAAGCCGGTGGTGTACGCGGACATCGTGATCCTCGAAGGCCTGCACAACTTCACCGACAAGAACTCGATGCGCTTCGAACTGCAGCACCTGAGCACCAAGCAGGACCAGGGCAACTGGGCCACCGCGCTCGTCGAATTCACCTTCAGCCCGCATTGGTTCGTGGCCGCCATGGACCAGTTCAACTACGTCACCTTCGACGACACCTTCCTGCAGGACGGCAAGACCGAGGTGAAGCCAGAGCGGCTCCACTACCCCATCGGTTCGGTGGGCTACATCCGCGGGGGCAACCGTTTCCAAATGAACTACGGCCGCCAGCGCGCAGGGATCTTCTGCGTGGGCGGTGTGTGCCGACAGGTGCCCGCTGCCAACGGCCTTACCTTGTCCATCACCAGTACCTTCTGATCCATGACGATCCTGCGAACCCTTGCGACCTTCGCGCTGACCAGCGCACTGATCATGGGCTGCGACTACGTCGAGGACCCCACGCCGCCCGGCAACGGCAATGGCGGTGGTCCTGTCCCTGAAGGTGTCACACGCAAAGTGCTGTTGGAGGACATCACCGGCCACCGTTGCAACAACTGCCCGCGGGCGGCCCGGATCGCCCAACAACTGAAGGACGATCTCTATGGTGAGGACCTGATCCTGGTCGGTGTGCATGCCGGCAGTTTCAGCCCGCCCTATCCGCCCATCGGTGACGGGCAGTACGACTCCGATCATCGCACTCCGGCCGGCACCGATTATCAGCAGACCTATCAGGTGACGTTCTTCCCCGCCGGGTTGGTGAACCGTACGTCATATGAAGGCAGTGTCATCGTTTCCGAAGGAAGCTGGGGATCGGCTATCGCTGATGTCATCGGCGAACCCTCGCCCTTCGAACTCTGGATCGATACCATCATCGTGGAAGGGGGCTCCGTCAGCACGGTGGTCAAACTGCATTTCGTGGAGGCCGTGTCCGGAGACCACAACCTGGTGGTGTACCTGACCGAGGACCGCGTGGTGGACTGGCAACTGGATGCGGAGGCCACACCTCCCGATGTACCTGATTACGAACACCCGCACATGTTGCGGACCAACCTGAACGGCACCTGGGGCGTGCCCGTAGTGACCGGTAGCGTAGCGGCGGGTGACACCGTGACCCTGGCCTATGAGGACTTCGCGCTGAACCCCACCTGGAACACCGCCAATTGTGCACTGGTCGCCTGGGTGTACAACACCGCCACCGACGAGGTCATGCAGGCTGAGGAGCGCAAGTTCCAGCCCTGAGGCAGCCGTTCGTCACAGTACCATACCGATCCGTTCCGGCAGGCGTTATCCTTGCCGCCGATAGGTTCGCCGCACACGGAAAACCGGTCCGTCCATTTGGAGGAAGCGGTCCTGTGTGTATTACCTTCAACCTCGCAAAATCCGTTGTGTGATGATGGAACAGGGAAGGAAGATGATGGAGTTCAGCAAGCAGGTGCTGGAGAAAGTGAGTTTCGACAAGCGCCTCTTCAAGAAGGAATTGATCAAGGCCCGCCGTTGGGTGGGTCATAGCGACCAGCTTGTGCTCAAGGCCTGGTGCCTGGCCACGTTCGGTCACATCTACAAGGATGTGATCATCGAGGTGTTCCAGACCACCATGCGCAGCTGACAGTCCCGCTCCACGCAGATCATCAGCGCAAAGCGGCTGCGCGACCTGTTCAGTGTTGCCGCAGGAACTGGAGGTTCCGCTTCAGGCCTGTATACTTGGTCCGTTTGACCGCGCTGCCTTCGAACAGACGCTCGAAGACAACTTCGGTCATGCCGTGCCACTCATCGGCGCTGAGCCCCATCAATTCGGCCTTGGGCTGGAACTCGGGTTCCCGTTGCGGGGTGCTGAAGCGGTTCCAAGGGCACACCTGCTGGCAGATGTCACAACCGAAGGCCCAACCCTCCATCTTCCCCGTGAACTCGGCAGGAATGGCCTCCTTCAGCTCGATGGTGAGATGGCTGATGCAGCGGCTGCCGTCCACGCCGTAAGGGGTGATGGCCTCCGTGGGACAGGCATCGATGCAACGCCGGCAGGTGCCGCAATGGTCAGTGGCCGGCGCATCGGGCTCCAGTTCCAGGTCCAGGATGATCTCGCAGAGGAAGAAGAACGAACCGGCGCCTTGCCTGATCACGTTCGTGTTCTTGCCACGCCAGCCTAAGCCTGCACGCTCCGCCCAAGCCTTCTCCAGTACGGGGGCACTGTCCACGAAGGTGCGGAACGCCACCTGCCCGAACTGCTCGGTGATATGCTCCACCAAGGGCTTCAGGCGTTGCTTCACCACCTTGTGGTAGTCGCGGCCGTAGGCGTAGGTGCTCAACTTGGGTGCCTCGGGGTCCGTTTGTTGTGGCGGCGTGAAGTAGTTGTAGGCCAGGCTGATCACGCTCTTGGCGCCGGGCACCAGCAGGGTCGGGTCCAGTCGCATGTCGAAGTTGCGCTCCATGTAGCTCATGCTCCCCTGCTTCCCCTGCCTCAGCCATTGCTCCAGTCGGGGGGCCTCCTGTGCCAGGAAACCCGCCTTCGCCACACCACAGGCCAGAAAACCCAGTTCGTGGGCCTTGGCCTTGATGAGTGCGGAGCGTTGACGAGGGTCGCGCATGGCGGCGGGATCTCCTCGTCACTCGAACAAGCTCCCGGGCTTCACCGTGGGAACCCGGCCCAGATGCCGGTAGGCGCGTTCGGTGGCGAGACGGCCGCGCGGGGTGCGCTGCAGGTAGCCTTCCATGATCAGGAAGGGCTCGTAGACCTCTTCGATGGTGCCGGCCTCCTCCCCCACCGCCGTGGCCACGGTGTTCAGGCCCACGGGTCCGCCGGCGAACTTGTCGATGATGGCGCCGAGGATCCGGTTGTCCATCTCATCCAGGCCGTGCGCATCCACGTTCAGCGCTTTCAGTGCGTGCTGGGCGATGGGCAGCTCGATGGTGCCATCGCTTTGGATCTGGGCGAAGTCGCGCACTCGGCGCAGCAGCGCGTTGGCGATCCGCGGCGTGCCCCGGCTGCGGCGCGCGATCTCATCGGCGGCCTCGTCGATGATGGGCACGTTGAGCAGGCTTGCACTGCGCTTGATGATGCCCTTGAGCGTGGCGGCATCGTAGTAATCCAGCCGGCTGTTGATGCCGAACCGGGCGCGCAAGGGGGCCGTGAGCAGGCCACTGCGCGTGGTGGCCCCCACCAGTGTGAAGGGGTTCAGCGCGATCTGGACCGTTCGGGCGTTCGGGCCCGCATCGATCACCAGGTCGATGCGGTAGTCCTCCATGGCGCTGTAGAGGTACTCCTCGATCACCGGTGTCAGTCGGTGGATCTCATCGATGAAGAGCACATCGTGCGCCTCCAGGTTGGTGAGCAGGCCGGCCAGGTCGGCGGGCTTGTCCAGTACCGGACCGCTGGTGATGCGGATGCCCACGCCCATCTCGGCCGCGATGATGTTGGCCAGGGTGGTCTTGCCCAGACCGGGAGGGCCGTGGAGCAGGACGTGGTCCAGGGCCTCGCCGCGCTGCTTGGCGGCCTGCACGAAGACCTTCAGGTTGTCCGTGACGGCACGTTGCCCGGCGAACTCCCCGAACTGCTTGGGGCGAAGGGTCTGTTCCAACTCCTTGTCAGAAGCGGAACGCTGTTCAGTGCGGAGATCGAATCCTTCTGCCATGGTGCCGTACAAAAGTAGCTGAGGGCCGTGCTATTCGGCAGCAGGGCGCAGATCCCGCCAGAGGTCGCCCAGGAAGACCCGCACGCCCAAGGTGTAGATGGGGGCGTTCAGGTTCTCGCCCAGCTTGTCACCGGTCTGGACCACCAAGCGGAAGCCCCAGCCCGCACCCACACCGAAGTAGTTCAGGAAGCGGTACTGAACGGTCATGGCAGGCTCATAGATGAGCAGGCCGGTGCGCTGGTACCGCTGTTTCCGGCCCTCGGCATCGGTGTAAACGGTGGAGGCCCCGCCGATACCGATCTGCACCGGGATCCGGACCTCCCAGGGGCCGCGCTGATAAAAGGCATAGTCCACGTAGGGCGAGATGTAGCCCACGCGCAAACGAAGCACGGTGGGGCCCAACCCTTCCAGCACTTCCTCACGCGTGACCGGCGTGGACAGGAAGCTGTACCCGATGCCGTACTGGAAGCGCCCGGCATGCTCCAGCCCCACCTTCACGCCCATGATCCGGGCGCTCTGGTTGCTGATGAAACTGCCGCGGATATCGAGCTTGGCCACGAATCGGGGTGGCTCCGAGGCGAACAGGGCGATGCTGTCGAGCAACTGGCCGTGCGAAGCGGAGGTGCAGCAGATGAGAACGAGAAAGACCAGTGTTCGCATACCCCCTGAAATGCTGAATGTCCGCACCCAAAGATGCGGACATTCAGCGCGCTCCCGATGGACCGGGTGCTGGTCGGCAGGCCATCGACCCACCGGGAAAGGCGATCAATGATCCTCCTCGTCGTGCTCCAGCGGAGTGATCTGGCTCACCCAATCCTCGGCCTTGCCAGGCTTGCTGTAGTCATAGGGCCAACGGTGCACCACGGGCAGCGGTCCAGGCCAGTTGCCATGGATGTGCTCCACGGGCGTGGTCCACTCCAAGGTGTTGCTCTTCCACGGGTTCTGCACGGCCTTCGGGCCACGCTTCATGCTGTAGAAGAAGTTGTAGGTGAAGATGATCTGGGCCAGGGCGCCGATGATCGCGAACACGGTCACCAGCACGTTGAGGTCCATGACCGAGTCGAACATGGGGAACTCGCTGTAGCTGTAATAGCGACGGGGAGCTCCGGCCAGGCCGATGAAGTGCATCGGGAAGAAGACCCCGAAGGCGCAGATGAAGGTGACCCAGAAGTGGGCATAGCCCAGCTTGGTGTTCATCATCCTGCCGTACATCTTGGGGAACCAATGGTAGACACCGGCGAACATCCCAAAGATCGCGCTCATGCCCATCACGATGTGGAAGTGGGCCACCACGAAATAGGTGTCGTGCACGTTGATGTCCAAGGCACTGTCCGCCAGAATGATACCGGTCAGACCACCCGCGATGAAGGTCGCCACCAGTCCGATGCTGAAGAGCATGGCCGGCGTGAAGATGATGTTGCCGCGCCACAGCGTGGTGATGTAGTTGAACACCTTCACGGCGCTCGGGATGGCGATCAGTAAGGTGGTTGCCACGAAGACACTGCCCAAGAAGGGGTTCATGCCCGTGATGAACATGTGGTGACCCCACACGATGAAGCTCAGGAAGCCGATCGCGAGGATGGACCCGATCATGGCGCGGTAGCCGAAGATGGGCTTGCGGGAATTGGTGGAGATGATCTCCGACGTGATACCCAAGGCGGGAAGGAGCACGATGTACACTTCCGGGTGACCCAGGAACCAGAACAAGTGCTGGAACAGAACGGGGCTGCCACCCATGTGATCCAGGGCCTCACCGGCCACGTGGATATCGCTCAGGTAGAAGCTCGTGCCCATGGAGCGGTCCATCAGCAACAGCAGAGCAGCGCTCAACAGCACCGGGAAGCTCAACACGCCCAGTACCGCGGTGATCAGAATCGCCCAGATGGTCAGGGGCAACCGGGTCATCTTCATCCCTTTCGTACGAAGGTTCAGGATGGTCGCCACGTAGTTCAGGCCACCAAGCAGGGAGCTGGCGATGAACAGGGTCATGCTCACCAGCCAGAGGGTCATGCCAGTCCCAGAACCTGGGATGGTCTGGGGCAGTGCGCTGAGCGGCGGGTAGACCGTCCAGCCTGAGGAGGCCGGTCCACCTTCCACGAAAAGCGAAGCCAACATCACCACGCTGCTCAGCAGGAAGAACCAATAGCTCAGCATGTTGATGAACCCGGAAGCCATATCTCGGGCGCCGATCTGCAAGGGGATGAGCAGGTTGGCGAAGGTGCCTGACAGACCACCCGTCAGCACAAAGAACACCATGATGGTACCGTGGATGGTGACCAACGCCAAGTACATGTTGGGATCGAGAACCCCACCCGGGGCCCATTTGTCACCCAGGAAGAAGTTCGTGAACGCGAAACCTTCACCCGGCCATGCCAGCTGAAGACGGAAGATCAGGGACATGATCACCGCCACCCAAGCCATGAAGATCGCCGTGACCAGGAACTGCTTCCCGATCATCTTATGGTCATGCGAGAAGACGTACTTCGAAATGAAGCTCTCCTCGTGATGGTGGTGCGCGTCGTGCGCGTGTCCAGCGGAATGTGCAGTGGTGGCACCCATGGTCAACAGCTCCTTAACGGGTTCAATTCGTGATCACTGACGCTTGTGCGGTGGCGGTAACGGGCACTGCCGTTGAGTCCGCGACGACCGGCGTTGCAGGCACCTCGGCGGCGGGTGGTGCTTGGAAAGGCTTCTTCATCTGTTCGGCCATCCACGCGTCATAGTCGGCAGCGTTGGTGACCGTCAATGGCATCTGCATGTTGTAGTGCGATGCACCGCAGATCTTGTTGCACAGGAGGATGAACTCGAAGGCATCATTATTCATCACGGTGCGCATGCTGTCCGTGGTGATCGTAGGCACCATTTTCATCGTGGTGGTCATGCCCGGCACGGCGTTCATCTGGCTGCGCAGGTGCGGGATGTAGGCGCTGTGGATCACGTCGCGGCTGCGGATCAGCAGCTTGGCCTCCTGGCGGATGGGCAGCAGGAACTCCTTGGTCACGATGTCATCGGCACCGTACAGGTACTGGCTGGCCGTTCCCTTCTGCTTGATGTCCAGGTCCATCAGGGTGCGCAGATTGACGATGCGGGCCTGGGTGCGGCGGAGACGCTCCACCTGCTCCTCCATCTCACCGCGCTTGGTATCCGAGAGGATACTGTTGGCCAGCACACTGTCCGCTTCGTGGATCGAGGCATCGATCTCGGCCATGCGCTGCGCGATGCTCTCAGTGGTGACGATGCCCAGTGGGTTCGTGCCATTGATCAGGCGGAAGTCCGTGGCACCGAGCACACCATCCGCACCGGGGTAACGGGCCGTCCAATCGAACTGCTTGGCATAAAGCTCCACCACCACGGCATCCGGGGAGGCGGGTGAGGTGATGTGGTTCCAAGTGGTAAGACCGTAGATGATGATCACGGCCAGGACACCGGCGGGGATCACGGTCCAGATCAGCTCCAGCTTGTTGTTGTGCGGTTGCCAGTAGGCGCGACGCTCCTTGCTGTAGATGTATTTACCGGCGAACCAGAACAACAGGACGTTCGTGATCACGAAAGCAATGCCAAGGATGATCCAGTTGAAATCGAGCAACTTGTCGGTCTCCGCACCATGCGCACTGGCGGCGACCGGAAGCATCTTGTCACCGTAGGCCACCATCAACCAGATGAAGAAGCCGAAATAGGCGATCAGGAAGGCCCACATCAGGCGGGCGTTCATGCGGTTATCAGCCGGGGAGATGTCCTCCTCGCGCTTTCCACGCAGACGGGAGGTAAGCTCATAGACCCGGGCCAGTTGGGCGATGGCCATCACCCCCAGTACCACGACGAGCAGGATCAACAACTTCATCATCGTTCGCTCTTTCTATCAACCCCTACCACGGGGCCGTTGTTCTTGGGAATGTCGAGATCAGATCTGGTGATGGACACTTTCGTCCAGGTACGGGTGGTTCACCGGCGTCAGCGGTGCCTTGGTCAATGCGGTGAGCACAGTATGAATGAACACCCCGAGGAAGGCCAGGAACATGCCCACTTCCAACATGCCGATGCCGTGGAAATCGTGCCCGAGGGCGCCCGGCATCACCATCATGTTCACATCCAGCCAGTGGCCCACAAAGATAACCGCACCCACCCCTATCAGGAAGCGCGGATTGCGCTTGGCGTCGCGGCTCATCAGCATCACCATCGGCACAGCGAAGTTGATGAAGAAGGTGCCCCACAGCAGCATCGGGTGGTGATCGATCCGCTGTTGGAAGTAGGTCACCTCCTCCGGGATGTTGCTGTACCAGATCAGCATGAACTGGCTGAAGTAGAGGTAGCTCCACAGGAAGCTGATGGCGAACACCCACTTGCCCATGTCGTGGATGTGGCTGTTGTTCACCTGGGGCAGCAGGCCCTTGCGCTTCAGGTACAGCGCGATGACCACCGCGGTGACCATGGCGCTCACCCACATGCCGCTGAACGCGTACCAGCCGTACAGGGTGCTGAACCAGTGCGTATCGATGCTCATCAACCAGTCCCAGGCCAGGGTGCTGCTGAACACCGCGAAGAAGACCAGGAACAGGGCACTGCGGCGATAGTTGAGCAGGTGGCGCCTCACCAGCGTGTCTCCGGTCTCCTTGTCCATCTGCAGGCTCTGCTGGCGGAACCAGCGACCAAAGAGGAAGAACACGGCGAGGTACAAGAGGGAACGCACCCAGAAGAAGGGCTGGTTCAGGAAGGCCTTCTTGTCCGAGATCAGCTTGTCGTAGTTGGGATTGGCCACGGAACCCTGCACCGCTTCGTCCATGTAGGTGGCCGAAGCGCCCTCGCCCACCATGTACGGGTGATAGAGCGTGCTGTCCATCCAATGGTAGAGGTGGTGCACATGGGCCGAACCCGCCGCGAGCACCACGATCATCACGATCGCGCCGATGGGCACGAAGGACATGATGCCTTCAAAGATGCGCTTCACCAGCACGGTCCAGCCCGTCTCGGTGGCGTTCTGCAGGGCAAAGAAGAACAGGGCGCCGAGGGAGATGCCCAGGAAGAAGAAGCCGTTCACCAACAGGTTCGCCCAAGTGCGCTGGTGGTTTTCGGTATGGTCGCCCATGATCCCGAAGAGGGTGGCCGCGAGGCCGACCACGATCAGGGTCATGGTCAATGTGCGGGCCCGTTTGCTGAAGGAGAAGTTCATCGCTGCTGTTCCGTTAGCGTCTTGGGGTCAAAGTGCTGCAGTGGTGCTGTCGGCCACCTGCACCGGAGCCTGGCCGGGCATGACGCCACCGGCCTGGAGGTACTTCACGTAGTGCGTCACCAACCAGCGCTCTTCCTTGTTGAGCTGTGAGGCGTGTGAGCCCATGGCGATGTTCTTGCCGTACACCAGGCTGTGGAAGATCTTGCCTTCCGGCAGGTCCTTCAGTGCGCCCGTGTAGCTCGGTGGCTGCGGGTAGTTGCCGTTCTTCACCACACCGCCGTCGCCCTCGCCCTTTTCACCGTGGCAGTGCTGGCAGAACTTCACGTAGATCACCTTCCCTTGCTCAACGGTGGCCTCGGTCATCGCGATCGGGCTCTTCAACTGGAGGCCGGCCGCCTCGTAACCCTCGGGCGTTCCGGGGTAGGGATAGGGCATGTTGAACTGTGCCTTAGACGGGTCCTTGCTGAAGGCGATGGTGCCGTCCACAGGCTTGCGCGCGCTCTGGCGCAGACGCTGCTCCTTGGCAACGTCCTCACCGAAATGATACGGGTCCTGGCCAAAGTCCACGTAGGCCTCCACGGCCGGGCTGCGGTACATGTCGGGCATGTACTCCACGCCGGGGCTGTTGGGGTCGCCACCGCAGGATGCCATGAGGAGCACGGTGGCCAGAAGGCCGCCGAGGACAAGTCCGGAAGTTTGCTTGCTCTTGCTCATGATCAATACTGGCGTTCGTTGATCTCGAACACCGGGGTGGTGCGGAGCAGGCTGCCGATGGACTCCACGCTGTGTCCATGGTTGTCGGCGCTGCGCACCTCGATGATGAATTTGTCGTCCGTGGTGCGGGGATCCGGGTTGCGGGCCGGCATGCCGGGCAGCGTCTTGTTGCGGATCAGGTAGGTGATGGCCATGCCGTGCGCGGCACAGAGCACCGTGAACTCGAAGGTCACGGGGATGAAGGCGGGCAGGTTCTTGTAGAAGGCCTGGCTCGGCTTGCCGCCGATGTTCATCGGCCAATCGAAGATGTTGAAGTACCAGATCCCCAGCAGGGCCAGGCTCATGCCGAAGATGCCGAACATGAAGGCCACGATGGCCAGGCGCGTGCGCTTGATGCCGATGATCGGGTCCAGGCCGTGTACCGGGAAGGGCGAGTACACATCCTTCACCTTGATCCCGTTGGACACCAGCTTGCGGGCGCCGTCCTTCAACTGCTCGGGGTCCTCGTAGACCGCATATATGACCGTGTTCGACATGTCGATCAATGGTGATGATGTTGTGCGGCCTCCTTCTTATAGCTCTCGCCGCTGCCCTTCAGGATGGACTTCACCTCGTTCAGTGCCAGCACCGGGAAGAAGCGGGCGAAGAGCAGGTAAAGGGTGGAGAAGATGCCGATGGTGCCCAGGAACACGCCCACATCGACCCAGGTGGGGTGGAACATGTTCCAGCTGCTGGGCAGGTAGTCGCGGTGCAGGCTGGTGACGATGATCACGAAGCGCTCGAACCACATGCCGATGTTCACGATGATGCTCATGAAGAAGGTGAAGCCCAGGTGCGTGCGCAGCTTCTTGAACCAGAACACCTGCGGGCTCACCACGTTGCAGGTCATCATCGCCCAGTAGGCCCACCAGTAGGGACCGGTCGCGCGGTTGATGAAGGCGTAGCTCTCGTACTCCACGCCGCTGTACCAGCTGATGAAGAGCTCGGTGATGTAGGCCACACCCACGATGGAACCCGTGACGATGATCACGATGTTCATGTACTCGATGTGCTTCCGGGTGATGTAGGCCTCCAGGTGCATCACCTTGCGCATGATCAGCAGCAGGGTCTGCACCATGGCGAAACCGCTGAACACGGCACCGCTCACGAAGTAGGGCGGGAAGATGGTGGTGTGCCAACCGGGGATCACCGAGGTGGCGAAGTCGAAGCTCACCACGGAGTGCACCGAGAACACCAGCGGGGTGGCGATGCCGGCGAGCACCAGGCTCACCTCCTCAAAGCGCGTCCAGGCCTTGGCGTTGCCCGTCCAGCCGAAGCTGAGGATGCCGTACACCTTCTTCATGCCCGGCTTGGTCACCCGGTCGCGGATGGTGGCGAAGTCGGGGATCAGGCCGATGTACCAGAACACCAGCGACACACTGAAGTAGGTGCTGATGGCGAACACGTCCCAGAGCAGGGGGCTGTTGAAGTTCACCCACAACGAACCGAACTGGTTCGGCAGGGGAAGCACCCAGTAGCTCATCCAGATCCGGCCCATGTGGATGCCGGGGAAGGTGGCCGCCATGATCACCGCGAAGATGGTCATCGCCTCCGCCGATCGGTTGATGGCCATCCGCCACTTCTGCCGGAACAGCAGGAGCACGGCGCTGATCAGGGTGCCGGCGTGGCCGATACCCACCCACCACACGAAGTTGGTGATGTCCCAGGCCCAGTCCACCGTCTTGTTCAATCCCCATACACCGATCCCTTTGCTGATCAGGTACAGGATGCAGCCCGTGCCATAGGCGGCAACGATGGCGGCGATGGTGAACAGGATGTACCACCCGCGGGAGGCCTTGTTCTCGATCGGACCCACGATATCATTGGTGATGTCGTGGTAGGTCTTGTGACCCAGGATGAGCGGTTGTCGGATCGCTGCTTCTGAATGCATGGGGTCCTGGTCTTTTCCTTAGGCGTGATGTGCTGCTTCCTCCTCCACGTTACGCACCTTCACCAGGTAGTTCACGTTGGGCTGTACACCGATCTCCTCCAGCATGTGGTAGCTGCGGTCGCTCGTGGCCAGGCCGCGCACCTTGCTGCCGGTATCGTTGAGGTCACCGAACACGATGGCACCGTTGCCGCATGCTGCGCTGCAGGCGGTCTCGATGTCGCCGTCCTTCACGGGGCGTCCCTCCTTCTTGGCCTGCAGCTTGCCGGCCTGGATGGTCTGCACGCAAAGGCTGCACTTCTCGATGACGCCACGGGCGCGGACCGTCACATCCGGGTTCAGCACCATGCGGCCGAGGTCGTCCCACGCGGGGTTCACCTCGCTGAACTGGTCGCTCACGTAGTTGAACCAGTTGAAGCGACGCACCTTGTAGGGGCAGTTGTTCGCGCAGTACCGCGTGCCGATGCAGCGGTTGTAGGTCATCTGGTTGAGACCCTCGTTGCTGTGCGTGGTGGCCGCCACGGGGCAGACCGTCTCGCAGGGAGCGTGGTTGCAATGCTGGCACATCACCGGCATGAACACCACTTTGGGGCTCTCGCTCGGCACCTCCATCTGGAGGTACATGTCGATCTTGCCCAGATCGTCCTTCTTGGCGGTCTCCTTCGTGGTGTCCGAGCTGTAATAACGGTCGATGCGCAGCCAGTGCATCTCGCGGCTGCGGCGCACCTCATCCTTGCCCACCACCGAGATGTTGTTCTCGCTGTTGCAGGCCGTGACGCAGGCTCCGCAACCACTGCAGCTGTTCAGGTCGATGCTCAGTCCCCAACGGTGACCCACGCCCTCCACCGGATGCTCGTCCCAGAGGTCGAACTCCAGCACGGACTTCTTGTCCTGCGCGTTGATCACGCCGTCGCCGTTCACGTCCTCGTGCACGGCCAGCTCGTGGGCATGGTTGAACTCCTTCACATTGCCGCCCACGTAGGTGGCCAGGGAGGTCTCCTTCACCACGCTGTGGCGGTCCATGTGCGTGAGGTGAGTCTGTGTGATGGCGATCGGGTAGGTGGCACCCGTGGCCGACACGCTCACGTTCAGCACATCGTAGCTCAGCGTACCACCGGCCAACTTCGCCAATGGGTAGGCGTTCTTGCCGACCGGCATCAGATCGCCGTTCTCATCGGTGACGCAGGCGGCCTTGCCCACCTTCTCGCCGTTCTCGCCGCGGCCGTAGCCCAGGGCGATGGCGATGGTCCCGGGCTTCTGGCCAGGGGCGGCGACCACCGGCAGGGTGATCTCACGTTCACCGGCCTTCACCGTGACGACGCTGGCCGGGGCCTGCTCGCCGAGGTACATGTTCAGACCCATGCGCTCCACGTCCGTGGGGCTCATGCACACGTAGTTGTCCCACGTGATCTTGGTCAGCGGATCGGGCATCTCCTGCAGCCAGGGGTTGTTGGCATGCTGGCCGTTGCCGATGGCCTCGGTGGTGTAGAGCGAAAGTTCGAACTCACCGGCACCACTGGTCGCCTGTTTGGCAGCGGCGGCAGCGGCGTTCACATCACCGGCGAACACCACCGCTTCCGCTGCGGGCATGGAAGCAGCGTAAACACCATCATGCACCGCCTGGTTCCACTGGTCGGTGAACACGCCAAGTGCACCACGGCTGGCCATGTTGGCCTCCCAGGTGCTGCGGATGAAGTCGTGGTAGTTCTGCGTCGAACCGCTCCAGACCAGCAGGCTCTCCTGCCACTGGCGGGTGTCGAACAGGTTGCGGATGGCCGGCTGGGCGAGCGCATAGTGGCCCACCTTCGGCATCAGGTCGTTCCAGCTCTCCAGGTAGTGGTGGTCCGGGCACATCCAATTGCAGAGGCTGGCGGTCTCGTCCGCGTAACCACTGAAGCTCACCGTGAGACCCACCTTGGCCAGGCCGGTCTTGAACTCGGCGGCGTTGGGCAGGCTGTATGCGGGGTTGACACCAGCGATGAGCAGGGCGCCCACCGTACCCGCGTTCATGTCCTTCACCAATTGCGCCACGGCGGCATCATCACCCTGCTTGAAGGTGGTGTGCCCGGCGATGTCGATGGTGCTTCCGTAGTTGCCCAGCATGCTGTTGATGCTGTTGACCAGCACCTGCACGCCTTCGTTGTTGCTTCCGCAGAGCACCACGCTCCTGCCACGGGCCGCCATCAGGGCGTCCGCTGCAGCAGCGGTGTGCGCGTCGATGCTGGCATTGCTGCCGCCCACCGCCACCCCGCCCATCTTCTTGGCGATGTGGTCGTGCAGGCTGATCACCGCCAATGGCAGTTCGCTGGGCTTCATGGGCACACGCACATCGGCGTTGGCACCGCTGAGGCTCATGCGCGACTCGAACTGGAAGTGCTTGTTCATCGCGCCTTTCGGGTCGCGACGGTTGGCGTACTGCCAGGCATGCTCGGTGGTGCTGCCCCAGCTGCTGAGGAAGTCGGCGTCAACGCTCACCACCACATCGGCCTTGGTGAGGTCGTAGCTCGGCATTACACGCTTGCCGAAGCTCTTCAGGTTGGCGTTCGTGAGACCGCTGTAGCTGATGGTATCGTACTGCACATGGTCCACGCCGCTCACCACGGCCTGTCCATCGGCAGCGGTCACCGGGCGACCGTGCTTGTTCCGCAGGGCATCAATGGTGGCCTGTGTGCTGGGGCTGATGATCGTGCCCGTGAGGACCACGATGCGTTTGCCCGCGGTCGCCGTGGCTCCGAGCTGGGTGGCGATCGCCTTGTCGGCATCAGCCCAGGTGCTCGTGGCCAGACCATCGGTGGCCCTGGTCATGGGGGCCTTCAGGCGCTCGTTGTCGTACAGCGACAGCACGGAGCTGTTGATGCGCGCATTGATGCTGCCCTTGCCCACCTTGGGGTTGTGGTTCAGGCCGAAGCGGGGGTTGCCCTTCACATGGATGGGACGGCCCTCGCGGGTCTTCACCAGGATGCTGGCGTAGTCCTCGCCATCATAGAAGGTGCTGGCGTACCAGTTGGGCACACCGGGTGTGATGTCCTCCGGCTTGTTGACGTAGGGGATCGACCTCACGACCGGGGTCTCGCAGGCGGCCAGTGTGGCGGCGCCCAGGGAGAAGCCCAGGAACTTGAGGAAGTCACGGCGGCCCGTATTGGCGCCTTGGAGCTTGGGATCGCCCAGTACCTGGTCGATGGCCAGGTCGGTGGGGAATTCGTTCTCCCTGCCCTTGATCACTTCGGGTGCCTGGTGCAGGTCCCCGAGGTCCATCCAGTATCGCTTCGTGCTCGACATGCGCGGCGCTGTGTTCGGTCTTAGTAGTGGCACTTGGCGCATTCCCAGCCGCCAAGCTCCTTCACGGTGATCTTATCGTCCTCCAGGTACTGCTTCAGCTCCCGCTCACCCAACTTGGTGTCGTGCAGGCGCTTCATGGTCTCGTCGTAATAACCGTTGCCGGCCATCTTCACATCGTTCTCACCATGGCACTGGATGCACCATTTCATGGTCAGGGGTGCCCATTGTTCGGCCACGGTCATTTCGGTGTCGATCGGACCGTGACAGGTCTGGCATTCCACCTTACCCACGGCCACGTGCTGGGCGTGGTTGAAGTAAGCGTGGTCGGGCAGGTTGTGCACCTTCACCCACTTAACCGGATCCTCCTTACCTGTGTATGTCTTGGTGGCGGGATCCCAGCCGACGGCCGCGTAGATCTTGGCGATCTCCTTGGTGCCCTCTGGCGAGCGGCCCTCCTCCACGGCCTGGTGGCAGTTCATGCAGATGTTGGTGCTCGGGATGCCGGCGTGCTTGCTTTTCTCCACGCTACTGTGGCAGTACTGGCAGTTGATGGCCAGGTTCCCGGCCTCCACCTTTCCGGCGTGCAGCGTGTGACTGAACAGGATGGGCTGTTCGGGTCTGTAGTGCTCCACCTCGTCGCCACCGTAGACGCCGACCACCCAGGCCGCGTCCCACAACTTCAACACGATGAAGACCACGAAGAACAGGCCGATGATGCCGGCCATGGCCTTGTTGTTCCAGGCCCACTCGCGGATGCTCTCCCCGAAGCTGCGCTCTGGCAGCGGCTGCTTGCCCTCGGTCTCCTGTACGGCGTTGGCCAGTCCCTTCTGAACACCGCTGAGGCTGAGGCCCACGACCAGGAAGAGCAGTGCGAGCACCACCAACCAAGGCCAGGCGGGACCCGCGTCGTTCGGACCCGTTGGAGGGGCATCGGCCACCACACCACCCTTCGGAGCAGGCGGCGTGTAGTTATCAGCGTAATACAGGATCGCGTCGATCTCCTCGTTGGTGACGGCCTGGGAGGTCATCACGCTCTTGTTCCACTTGGCGAAAAGCTCGGTGGCGTAAGGATTACCGGTCTTCAGGTAGTCCGTGCTGTTCTTGATCCAGGCGTAGATGTCGCCCTTGCCTTCCCAGCGGGCGCGGGCACCCTTTATCGCAGGACCCGTCAGGTCCTTGTCGGGCTTGTGGCAGGAACCGCAGTTCCCTTTGAAGAGCTTCTCACCGGTGGCATACAACGCTGCGTCCGCAGGCTGCGCATGCACAGCCGTGAAGGATAGGGAAAGGAAGAGCGCGAGGGTTGCGTAGAGAAGCCCGGTGGAACGATCTGAAATCCTTGCTACAAGCGGCATTCCGAGCAGTTTTGGAGGGACAATGGCCCTATGGACCGGCCGCAAAAATACACGGGGATCCGATCGTGGGACAGAACGGTCGCTTCCTTGCCACGTGGATGTCACTATTTAGAATTGGTCTAAACTATTTGATGCGCGATCCAGGTCCCGACCCAGGCTGTCCGGCTGTGCGGTGCGGCATACTTTTGGACCGCACTTCACCATGCGTACCCTGCTCCTCTCCCTCGTCCTCGCTGTGATCTGGCCCCAGGTCCAGGCACAGGAACCTCCTCCGGTGCGCACCTTCCAGCGCCACACCGAGGTCCCGATGGCCGTGGACACGCCCACCGTGGCCGTTATCGCTCCCGGGGACGTGACCCTCCGCGTGGCGCCCGGCATCGATGGCACCATGGAGCAGTTCGCGGAGGTGAAGCACATCCGCAAGGGCTACCGTGTGCAGGTCTTCCTGGGCGACCGGAAGACGGCGGAGGAGACCAAACGCACCTTCCTCCAGAAATACCCGGACACACCGGCCTACCTCAGCTGGCTGGCGCCCAATTTCAGGCTTCGTGTGGGCGACCTGCGCACCCGCTTGGAAGCGGAACGCCTGCTGCGTGACATGAAGGTGATCTATCCCGGCAGCTATATCGTTCCGGACGATATCGAGATGCCCCGGGTGGTGGAGTAAGGAGCAGCAGACCGCATGATTGTCCGAAGGTGCTGGAGCCTTTGGCCTCTCCCCAGATCCAACGCACCCACCGGAACAGATACCCGTGATCCAATTCCGTCCGTCGGGCGCACCCGGGGTCGGGTCTACCTTGACCCTCGGCCATGGAAGGAGACATCGGAACACGGACGTATGAGCTGGTGCTGCTCGGGCTGGGGCTCGCGTTCCTCGGCGCGGCGGTACTGCCACGGATCTTGCTGGGTACCCCGGTGTCCCTGCCCATGGTCTACCTGGGGTCCGGAATGCTGTTGGGCCTGCCCTGGGTGGGCTCCTTCCCGGTGGATCCCATAGCGGAAGGCACGCTCACGGAGCATCTGACGGAAATGGCCGTGATCATTTCCCTGATGAGCGCCGGCCTGAAGCTGGACAGGCCCATCGGTCTGAAAAGATGGGCGAGCACGTGGCACCTCCTTGCAGTGACCATGCCGCTCTGCATCGCAGCGCTGGCCTTGGGCGGCTACTTCTGGCTGGGCACTTCGCTGACCGCCGCGGTGCTGCTGGGCGCTGCGCTCGCACCCACCGACCCGGTCCTTGCCTCCAGTGTGCAGGTGGGACCACCCGGCGAGGGCAAGGAAGATGAAGCGCGATTTGCCTTGACCAGTGAGGCTGGGTTGAACGATGGGCTGGCCTTCCCCTTCGTGAACCTCGCCATCGTGATCGCGGCCACCGGCTTTGCGGGTGGGGGACTCACGGACTGGTTGCTGGTGGATGTGCTCTGGAAGATCGTGGCCGGGATCGGCGTGGGCGCCCTGGTGGGTCATCTGGTGGCGGTCCTGGTGTTCCGCCTCGTGAGGACCAGTGCGATCTCAGAGGGTTTCGTGGCCGTGGCTCTGACCCTGCTGGCCTATGGCGCCACCGAGCTGGTGCATGGCTATGGATTCATCGGGGTCTTCATCTCCGCCGTTTTCTTCCGGCGCTACGAGCGGGACCATGACTACCACAAGGAGCTGCACGACCTGAGCGAACAGGTGGAACGTTTGCTGATGGCCACCATCCTGATCCTGTTCGGTGCGGCGATCACCGATGGTCTGTTCGACGCGCTCACCCTGTCCGGTATGTTGCTCGGACTGCTCTTCGTGCTGCTGGTACGTCCCGCAACGGCCCTCTTGGCGCTCTGGGGAAACCCCGCTCCGCAACGCTACAAGAACGTGATCGCCGTGTACGGCATCCGCGGCATCGGCACCTTCTACTACCTCGCCTACGGCCTCAATGCACTCGGACTTCCCGAAACGGAGGCGCGAGGTCTGTGGGCCATCGCTGGTTTCATCGTGGTGGTCTCGATCCTCTTCCACGGCACCACTGCAGCCTGGGTGATGGACCGCTTGGATGGTGGGCGGTCCACCAAGACACCCTCGTGAGGTCCGATCGACGTCACGTTCCGGGTGGAACGATCGGATCATCCACCACGCCTTTCCCCCACCGCAGCGTGTGGCATAGGCCGATCAGTGTTTCGCAGCTGGCGGCCGGAACGGAAAGAGGCCGCCTCGGTTGAGACGGCCTCTTCGTTGTGTGTATGGTAGGACCTACGATCCCTCCAAGGTGCGCTTCACCTCGGTCATCTCGAAGGCCTCGAGCGTATCGCCCACCTTGATGTCGTTGAAGTTCTTGATGTTAAGGCCGCACTCGTAGCCGTGGGTCACCTCCTTCACGTCGTCCTTGAAACGCTTGAGCGTATCGAGGTCGCCGGTGTAGACCACGATGCCATCGCGGATGAGGCGGACCTTGTTCTTGCGGTCGATCTTGCCATCGAGCACGTAGCAACCGGCCACGGTGCCCACCTTGCTGATGCGGAAGGTCTCGCGCACCTCGGCGGTGCCGGTGACCTTCTCCACCTCCTTCGGCGCCAGCATGCCTTCCATGGCCTGCTTGATCTCCTCGATGGCGGCGTAGATGATGGAGTACATGCGGATGTCGATCTCCTCCGCCTCGGCCAGCTTGCGCGCACCCGGGGTGGGACGCACCTGGAAGCCCACGATGATGGCGTTGGATGCCGTGGCCAACAACACGTCGCTTTCGGCGATCGGTCCCACCGCGCGGTGGATCACGTTCACCTTGATGCTTTCCGTGCTCAGCTTCAGCAGCGAGTCGGTCAGTGCTTCCACCGAGCCGTCCACGTCGCCTTTCACGATCAGGTTCAGCTCCTTGAAATCGCCGATGGCCAGACGACGTCCGATCTCATCCAGCGTGATGTGCTTGTGCGTCCGGATGCCCTGCTCGCGCTGCAACTGGTGGCGACGCGTGGCGATCTGGCGGGCCTCGCGCTCGTCCTCGAACACGTGGAACTGGTCACCCGCGTTGGGGGCACCGTCCAGACCGAGGATGGAGACCGGTGTGGAGGGCGTGGCCTCCGTGACCTGCTGTCCGCGCTCGTTGAACATGTTCCGCACGCGGCCGCTGTACTGGCCGGCGAGGATCACATCACCCTTGCGCAGCGTACCGGCGTCCACGAGCAGCGTGGTCACATATCCGCGACCCTGTTCCAGGGTGCTTTCGATCACCACACCGTGGGCGCGTTTGCCCGGGTCGGCCTTCAGGTCCAGCATCTCGGACTCCAGCAGCACCTTTTCCAGGAGCTGATCGATGCCCATGCCCTTCTTGGCGCTGATCTCCTGGGTCTGGTACTTGCCACCCCATTCCTCCACCAGGATGTTCATCTGCGAGAGCTCCTCGCGGATCTTCTCGGCGTTGGCACCCTGCTTGTCGATCTTGTTGAAGGCAAATACCATCGGCACGCCGGCGGCCTGGGCGTGGTTGATGGCCTCACGCGTCTGGGGCATCACACTGTCGTCCGCCGCGATCACGATGATCGCGATGTCGGTGACCTGTGCACCACGGGCACGCATGGCCGTAAACGCTTCGTGACCCGGTGTATCCAGGAAGGTGATGCGCTTGCCGCTTTCCAGTTCAACGCTGTACGCACCGATGTGCTGGGTGATGCCACCGGCCTCACCGGCGATCACGTTGGCCTTGCGGATGTGGTCCAGAAGGGAGGTCTTGCCGTGGTCGACGTGTCCCATCACCGTGACGATGGGCGGACGGGGCACGATGCGGGTCTCGTCGTCGGGCTCGTCGATCAGGTTCTCCTGCACGTCGGCACCGACGAACTCCACCTTGAAGCCGTACTCCTCGGCGATGATCGAGAGGGTCTCGGCATCGAGGCGCTGGTTGATGCTCACCATCATGCCCAGGCTGAAACAGGCCTTGATGATGTCGGTGACGTTCACGCCCACCATGGAGGCCAGTTCGCTCGCGGTCACGAACTCGGTGACCTTGATGACCTTGCCGGCCAGTTCCTTTGCCGCCTGTTCCTCCTCGAAGCGCTGGTAACGCTGGTCGCGCTTGTCACGACGCAGCTTCGAGCCCTTGCTCTTGGCACCACCGGTGAGGCGGGCGAGCGTTTCGCTCACCTTGCGCTTCACGGCGTTCTCGTCCAGTTCGCCCGGACGGCCACCGGGGGCCGGTGGGCGCTGTTCCTGCTGTACCGCCCGGTCGATGTTCACCGGACCGGGTTTCACGATGCGTTTGCGGCGACCGCGCTCGTTGGCGGCGGCGTTCTTGTCCGAAGGCTTGCGCTCGCGCTCCACAGGGAGCTCGATCTTGCCCAGGGTCTTCAGTCCGGCGAGCTTCGTCACGTTCACCCGGATGGTCTCCGGTTCGGTGGAAGCGCCGGCGGATGCCGTGACGTTCACAGAGGATGCGGAGGGGTCGACAGGTGCTGGTGCGGGGGCCTCGGCGGCAGGCACCTCCACGGGGGCGGCGGACTCTGGCGCAGGGACCTCGGCCACCGGGGCAGGGGTCTCCTTGGCGGGCTCGGCCACCACTTTCTTCGGGCCTTTTTTGCCGGCCTCCAGGTCGATCTTGCC
>JBGTAJ010000096.1:0-13420 GCA_041749915.1 Flavobacteriales bacterium | reverse complement strand
GGACCTCTTCGTGGAATTCGCCGAAGGCCGCAAGAGCCTGAAGAACCTGGTGGGCCTCTCGCACATGCTGGAAGCGCTGCTGGGCCGCAAGGTGGACCTGGTGACCCCGGCTTCGCTCAACACCTTCATCGGCAAATACATTCTTCAGGAAGTACAGTATGTCGCCCTCGCTGCTTGACTTCCTGCCCCAGCTCCCGCGAATGTTCCTCAAGCGCTCCCGCGGATCGACGATCCCTGGTCTTCTTCACATCCTCGGTCCAGGGCGTAATGCTACCGCCGAACTGTGATCGGCGGTAGCGGGGCGAAGCTGCCGTTGGTCTCCATCCTCAGCACGGAACCACCAGCAGAACGCCCGCCACCTCACGGCAGCGGGCGCTCTGCGCAGTTGGGCGCTGCTTACTTCTTCGCCGTGGCCGGGAAGGTCTCCACCGTCACGCTGCCGATCTTGCCGTTGAACACCTCGCGCTTGGCATAGGCCAGGCTCACGGGGGTGTTCTCGTCGGTGCCCACATCGGCGCTCTCGTCGATGCCGAAGGTGTTGCTGTTGGTCTTGGCGATCTGGCCCTCACCGATCTTCTGGCCGTCCATGATCAGCGTGGCTATGCCACCACCACCGCGGCCGCCCTCGTAGGCGAAGTCAAGGACCAGGGTGTGTTTGCCCGGTGCCACCTTGGTGGTGCTCTTCACGGTATAGAACTCCAGGCCCACCCAGTTGTAGGTGTAGTGCAGCATGCCGTCGAGCATGTAGAAGCTCCACCCGCCGAAGTCGCCGCCCTGCGCCAGGATCACACCGCTGGCCTTGGCGGGTACGTCCACCTCCGCCGTGAACTTCAGGGAGGTGTTCTTCACGTTGATGAAGGCGTTCTCCGGGATGCCCTTCGCGCCGGGATAGAGCACCAGTTTGGTGCGGCCGTTCATCAGGTCCGGACGACCGGCGATCACCGGGTCGAAGCGCTCGATGGAGCGATCGTCGATGGGCAGCACGTGGTATTTCACGGCCTCTTCCATGAACTTCTTCTTCAGCTCCTCCAGCTTCGCGGGTTCCTTGGCGGCGAGGTCGTTGGCCTGGCTGAAGTCCTCGTTCACGTTGTAGAGCTCCCACACGTCCTCGGTGAGCGGACGGCGCGGCGCGGCCTCCCAGGGCGCCTTGTGGATGGTGCCGGCGAACCAGCCGTCGTGGTAGATGGCGCGGTTCCCGATCATCTCGAAGTACTGCGTCTTCCGTGTGTCGGCGGCCTTCGCATCGTTGAAGGAGTAGTTCATGGGCACACCCTCCATGGGGCGCTGTTCGATGCCGTTCACCATGCGCGGTGCGGGCACGCCCACGGCGGCATACACGGTGGGTGCCACATCCACCACGTGGTGGAACTGGCTGCGCACCTCACCCTTGGCGCTGATGCCGGCGGGCCAGTGCATCACCAGGCCGTTGCGCGTGCCGCCGAAGTTGCTGGCCACCTGCTTGGTCCAGGTGAAGGGGGCATTGCCCGCCACCGCCCAACCGGCCGCGAAGTGGTTATAGGTTTCTTCGGTACCCAGCTTGTCGATCCGGCTCAGCTGCATGTCCAGGGTTTCCTGCACGCCGTTGAAGTAGGTGTTCTCGTTGAACATGCCGATCATGCCGCCCTCCGCGCTGGAGCCGTTGTCGCCCACGATGTAGAGCACCAGGGTGTTCTCCAGCACGCCGCGCGCCTCCAACGCATCCATGAGGCGGCCCACCTGGTCATCCGTGTGTTCGGCGAATCCGGCGAAGACCTCCATCTGGCGTTCGAAGAGGCGCTTCTCATCGGCGCTGAGCTTGTCCCAGTCCTTGATGTCGGCGGGCTTGGGTGCCAGCACGGTGTTGGCGGGCACCACGCCCAGGGCCTTCTGGCGGGCCAGGGTCTCCTCGCGCACCTTGTCCCATCCCTGCGCGAACTTGCCCTTGTACTTGTCGACGTAGGACTTCGGCGCATGGTGCGGCGCGTGGGTGGCGCCGGTGGCGAAGTACATCATGAAGGGCTTCTCCGGCGTCAGGCTCTGCTGGGTGTTCATCCACGCCAGGGCCTGGTCGGTCATGTCGTTGGTGAAGTGGTAGTTCGGGTCGTCCACCTTGGGGTATACGCGCGTGGTGCCATCGTACACCATGGGGTGCCACTGGTTGGTCTCGCCACCGATGAAGCCGTAGAACTTGTCGAAGCCGCTGTGCGTGGGCCAGCGGTCATAGGGGCCGGAGACGGAACCTTCCCAGGGCGGTGTTTCGTGGTACTTGCCGAAGGCGGCGGTGCTGTAGCCATTGAGGCGGAGCACCTCGGCCATGGGGGTGATGGTCTGCGGGCGGATGCCGGTGTTGCCGGGGAAGGCGGTGGCCACCTCCATGATGGCACCGGCGTTGTTGCTGTGGTGGTTGTAGCCGGTGAGGATCGCCGTGCGGGTGGGGGAGCACAGGGCCGTGGTGTGGAAGCGGTTGTACTTCACCCCGTTCGCTGCGAGGCGCTCCAGCGTGGGCATCTGGATGGGCCCGCCGAAGGCGCTGCTGTGCCCGAAGCCGATGTCGTCGATCAGCACCACCACCACGTTGGGCGCACCCTTGGGCGCGGTGACGTTGAAGCGGGGCGGGGCCTGCGCCTTGCGCGCATCCAGTTCGGTGATGCTCGGGGGCTCGGGCTCGCGGATGGGGAGCACGCTGCGGTCCAGGCCATCAGTGCTGGCCGAGGTGCTGGCACTTGATGGGCTTTCCTCTTTCGGTGCCGGCGAAGCACAGGCGGCGAAGAGGGTAAGCAGGGCGATGCTGCACAGCAGGGGTAGGCGGTTCAGGCGAATGGGCATGGGAACTTGTTTGGTGAGAACGGCATCAAATCTAACTGGAGCTTTCTGCCCGGCAAGAAAGTATCACATCAGCGCGACCGATACGGATGAACGTCCGCCACTCCATCCGGATGTCCGCTCGGGATGGGAGGGAGGCGCTCGTCCGTACCCCTGCTATCTGCCTTTGCTCAGAAGAAAGCGCTCAGGCCCAGCTCCAGCCCCGCGTTGTGTGCGCCGTCATACACTTCGATCAGTCCGTAGCGGTAGCGCGCCTCCACGCTCAGGAACAGGAATTTGAAGCCGGCACCGCCGTGCACCAGAACGTCCAGGCGTTCGGCCTTCGCGTCATCCGGCAATTCCACTTCTGCGCCGTCCACCACGTTCTTCTCACCCACCTTCAGTGCAGCATCCAGGCCGATGTCCACATACACAGGCCCGAACTTGAAGCGGTTGTTGATGGGCAGGGAGAGGTAGCTCAGTCGCCGTTCATCGTCACCCGAAGCGGAGCCGGCCGTGTTGAACTCCAAGCCGGTGGAAAGCCTGTACAGCGGCACCTTGATGATGTTGCGGAAATACCCGCCGTAGTAGCCATTGCGGCTGGTCGTGCTGCCCTTGTCACCTTCGAAGTTGGACAGGTGGTACCCGGCACGCAGGCCGTTCCAACGGTCCTCATGCTTGTCCTTGTCCTGGGCCGCCAGGGTGCAGGTGGCGAGAACGGAGGTGGCCAGGAGAGAGCGAAGGGTGATCATGGTGGAAAGATGGGTGATCCATTTCAAAGGTGTGCATTTCACCGCATCGATGCTCCTGTTAACTTGAATGGTCCATTGGCCCGATACGGATACCAACGAAATGTACGGCCCCGTCCAAGGAAAGCCGCGCGTGGCTTGCCGATCCTTACCTTCAGAATGTTGACCAAGATCAGCACATTGTATCCGCACACTTCTACATTTGCCGCACCCTAACATCGATGATCATGCTCAAACGGATCTTGCCACTTGTCCTGGCCTCAGGTACCCTGCTGCTTTCGGGGTGCTACCCTGATGGCCCGGACTACATCAGCGACTACGACCTGGTGTACACGAACTACTCACCATCCTTCGATTTCAAGGCGGCCCGTACCTACTCCCTACCGGACAGTGTGCCGTTGGTGAACGGCAACCTGGCTGAAGGAGAGACGCCCGATTTTGTGCAGCCTGTCTACGGCAATGTGATCATCAACCAGCTGCGCCAGAACATGGATGCCCGCGGTTGGGAGCGTGTGGGCGTGAACGAGGATCCCGATGTGGTGCTGTTGCCCGCTGCCGTCACCGTGGAGAACGTGAGCTACTACGCCAGCTACTGGGGTTGGTATTATCCCTACTACGGCTACGGCTGGTACTACCCGGGCTATTACCCCACCTACACCTCCTACACCAGCGGTTCGCTGATCTTGCAGATGACCGTTCCGGAGAATGTCGACGTCGCGAACAACACGGCGGTGGTGTGGTTCGGTGTGGTCAACAGTGTGCTGGAGGGATCCAGCGCCGACCTCGTCAACCGCCTGGAGACGAACATCGACCAGGCCTTCACCCAGTCCGAGTACCTGAAACACTGAACCGACCATGCTTCGCACCATCCTTCCCATGGCAGCCCTGGTGGCCGCCCCCTTGGTCGGTCTCGCACAGGACCAGAACATCTACATGATCGAGTACCCCATCGCCTTCGGGGTGGGTGATCTCGGCGAGTTCATCGACGAGCCCTCCTTCCGCGGCTTCAACTTCGGCTACCGCTACCTGGTGGATGAGGAAGTGGCCATCGGCATGGACATCGGCTGGCAGACCTTCTATGAGGACAGGGACCTGGCCACCTATACCGACGGTACGCAGTCCATCACCGGCAAGCAATACCGCTACATGAACATGTTCACGGCCAGCGCGCAGGTGGACAAGGTGTTCGCTCCGGGCAGCGACCTGCGTCCCTTTGTGGGCATCGGCGCTGGCACGTCCTATGCGCGCCGCACGGTGGACATGGGCCAATGGTCCCTGGAGAAGGACCCCTGGCAGTTCATGTTGCAGCCAGAGGCCGGTGTGTCCCTGTACTTGAGCAACGGCAATGCTGTGCTGCTCTCTGCCAACTACTACTGGAGCTTCGAGACCCAACAGCTGGAGGCGCAAAGCTTCCTGAGCCTCAACATCGGTTACGCCTTCGGCGACTGATCGTCGTTTATCTGCATACCGGAAAGGGCGGCCAGTGGTCGCCCTTTCCTTTTCTCAGGATGTGCAGTAAAGCGCACGGTCGCGGTGAACACAGCCGATGAGCATTGGCGATGTGGACGAAGGATAGGGGAAGGCATGGTGCGTGTGCGCTGGCAAGGGACTGGCAGAAGGCGAGCGTGCCGAACGATCATGCACGGGAAGACATCTCAAGATGATCCTTCGGGCTGCGCCGGCGACTCTTTCGGCCATCCTGAGCTGCTCAACCCTAACAGAGCGTCCAGCAATGCGCGATGTCACTCCGGGCTGTCATCCCGGCGAAAGCCGGGACCGGAGTCGCACCATGTCGCACCAAAAGATCCATCCGGCTCGCTTCCCCAAATTATTTTGAGAAGGCTTCTGATGATCTGCCCTTCCCGGATGGGGAATGAAATGATCGTTCTCACCATCGGGATGAACTCTTGCACGAAAAAGCCCGGCATCTCGGCCGGGCTCTTTCGTTCCACTGAACGCGATCAGCGACGTGGAGGAGGGGGCGGAGGCGGCGGCGGTACACCTGTGCCCGAAGGGGGCGGGGCGGGTGCCGCACTGCGCGAGGGCGGGGGAGGAGAGCTGCGGCCCTGGCGGGGCAGGGTCAGGCACAGGCCACCGGTCCAGCCGAACTGGTAGATGGAGCTGTAGGTGCTGACCCCGGCACTGGCACCACCGGTGCCGAAGTAGAAACCACCACCGAAGCCCTGCACGGGCGACATCAACTGTGCACCGGCCTTGATGCCCACCACATCGGAGAGGTTGAACTGCAGGCCCAGCTTACCACCCCAAGCGAACTTGGTGGCGCTGTTATCACCCGTCATCCAACCGCAGCCCACATTCAGGCCACCATAGCCGCTCACCGCATCACTGAAGGGCAGCCGGCCCAGACCGCCCAGCATGATGTAGTGCAACGTCACATCATAGGGTCCCAGTTCGCTGAACCCCGCGCCCAGGAAACCCTGCGTCTTCTGCTGCTGGTACAACAGCTCCACCGCCTTGTTCTTCCGCACATCGAACTCGATGCTGCCACCGATGTGCTGGCCATCGCCGATGCGACCCTGGTCAAAATTGTAGCCCGAATAGGTGCCACCGATCTGGAACTTGTCCTGGTAGGTATAGCCCGTGAAGAAGTTCAGGCGCACGTTCTGGGCGCTGAGCGGAGCAGATAGGCCGGCCACCGATAAGGTGCCGAGCAAAATTCGTTGGGCCGTTCGCATGGGTCGGTTGTGGGTTGGTTCGGAAAGGTAGGGTTCGGCGGAATTCCGGTGTTCGGCTTCCTCAGAACTTGTAGGCGATGGTCTCGTCCGTGAAGAGCGCGAAGCCCAGTGAGAGCTGGATCACGTTCGCGTTGAAGCCCGCGTAGGGTTTGGTGTCCACACCGTCCACGCTCTCCACGAAATCCTGGTTGTGGAAGTTGCTGAAGTAGTACTTCACCTTCAGCGTGCTGCCGTTCTTCAGTTGGAAGCCCGCCATCACCGCCTGGTGAAAGGGCTCCGTGCGGTCGCTTACCCACACCACGATCTTGTCCTCCTTCGTCTCGTTCAGGAATTCCTTCTCCTTGTAGTTGAAGGGCCACTCGAAGGAATAGCCCGCGAAAAAGAGCCCCTCGTTCATGGTGCCGATCTTGAAACCCACGGGCAGCCCCAGGTTGTAGGAGCGGAACTTGTAGCGGTAGCTGCTCTCCGGCACATCATAGATGAAGCCCACGTTGCCCACGGACAACCCCAGGAACAGGCCAAAGTTGTCGCTCATGTCCTTGTTCACGTACTGCTGCACGTTCACCACTGGGGCAAAACGCACGATGGCGCCCTGGTCGCTGCCGTTCACATCCAGGATGGGCGCGCTGAAGGCGATCTCCGATCCACCGCTGAAGTAGGTGGTCCCGGTCTCGGTCTGTGCCTGGCTGGTCAGCGAAACGAGCGCAAGCACCAAGGTGGGTAGAAGCTGTTTCATGGGGATGGGGTCATGCGGTTGATGACCCAAAGGAACTATTCCGGACGATAACAGAACAGAACGACGGTCAGAAAATGAAAAGCGTACACGTGGCGGTCTTCCACCGTGCAAAGGAAGGTTCCCCCTTGCGGCCCGATCGGACGGTACCGAACAGTAGGCATGTACGCCCGCTGTCCGGTGACCTGGCCGAAAGGATGGACGCTGCCGAATAGCGAATTGCCCGGATCTTCCGCAGTTTTGTGGCCATGCGCGCCCGTGCCCTTTCTGTTCTTGTGTTCGTAGCTCTGTGCTGCACAGAGCTGCGCGCCCAGGACCTCGTCGGCCAGGACACCATTCCCCACACCGTGCTGGGCGAGGTACTGCACAACAGCGATTCCCTGCGGGCGCTCAGCTTCGAGGCCGGCCCCATGAAGTTCGTGCCCTTCATCGCCCCAAGCTACACGCCCGAGATGAAGGGCCTGCTCACCGTCGGCGGCCTCTTCACCTTCACCTTCGACCGCAAGGACCGCCAGCTCCTGCGCTCCTCCATCCCCGTGTCCTACGGCAAGAGCACCAACGGCTCCACCCAGCTCTCCATCAAGGCCAACCTCTACCTGCGTGAGGACAAGTGGCGCATCACCGGTGAGATCTGGCGCAAGGACATGCCGGACAACTACTACGGTGTGGGCTACGACCAGGCCCGCAGCATACCCAAGAGCGACAGCACCAGTCTCTACCACCGCGAATGGGAACGCCTCTATGCCAAGGTGGTGCACCAGTACCGGCCCAAGTTCTTCGTGGGCGGCATCTATGATGCCACCGGCACCGTGGCCACCGAACTGAACCCGGTGATGGCGGCCGATGCGGATGTCCTGCAATACGGCACCACCACCCGCAACCGTGGCCTTGGAGCGGTGTTCGAGTACGACAGCCGTGATGTGCCAGTGAACGCTTACACAGGGCTTTTCCTGGACGCGAGCGTGATCAACTACGGCCGGGCATGGGGGGGCACCAGCGAATTCTGGGTGGTGGACCTGGACTACCGGCAGTACCTGCCCGTGGGTCACCGACACACGGTGGCGTGGGAGGTCCGCAGCCGCAGTTGCCTGGGTGATGTGCCCTGGACCGAGCTCTCCCAGATCGGTACCCCCTGGGACCTGCGCGGCTACACCTGGGGCCAGTACCGCGATGAGCTGATGGTGTACAGCATGGGCGAGTACCGCCACATGTTCAACCGGAAGACCCCGAACAAGAAGGGCACGCTGGACAGCCCTTGGGGCTTCGCCACCTGGCTGGGCCTGGGCGCCGTGGCCCCCGATATCGCCTCTGTTCCGGGCCTGCTGCCCAACGCGGGTGTGGGCCTGCGCTTCGAGACCGAGAAGCGCAGCAACGTGCGTGTCGATTATGGTGTGGGCGTGAACAGCAGCGCCTTCTACGTCACCTTCTACGAGGCCTTCTGATGCGCAGCCCTGCCCTCATCGCCTGCGCCGTCCTGACGCTGCACGTGGCGGGCCAGGACAACCAGTACTGGACGCAGCAGCACGGCGCCCGCGCCACCCTGATGGGCGGTGCCACTGTGGCCAATGCGGATGACCAGGCCGTGCTCTTCTACAACCCCGCCGCCGTGCGCCGCGTGAAAGGGGCCGGCATCACCACCAGTGCCAACTACTTCTACCAGCAATGGCTGAAGGCCGAGGACCTTTCGGACCTGGGCCTGAAGATCACGGACGATAACGTGGAAATCGCCCCGCGCCTGCTCGTGGGTTCCTTCGACCCCTGGGGCGGGGAGGGCGTCCGCATCAGCATCGGCTACGTCAGCACCCTCTACGGCCGTTTCGAGGTGCAACAGGCGGGCAGCTTCCGCCGCGAACTGGATGCGCAAAGCCCCGGCACCGAACTCGTCACCGCCCTCTTCAATTCCTTCACCACCACGCGGGAGGACCTGGTGGGCCTCGGCTTCAGCAAGCTCCTCGGTCCGCGCGGTTCCATCGGCATCACGGTCTTCGGCAGTTCCTTCAGCCAGCGCTACCTGCGCACCACCGACCTGGGTCTTTACGGCGACCCTGCGGTGTTCGACACGGTGCCCACGCTGCGTGGTTCCCTCGCCACTGAGCGGGGCAATATCTCCAACCTCGGCTTCCAGACCAAGGTGGGCTACTTCCATGCCGGTGACCGGCACCAGTGGGGCGTGGCGGTCACCATGCCCCGCCTTTCCACACACTTCTGGCAGGGCGACATGTACCGGGCCACCGCGCACATCGGGCCTGATGGGGACGAGAAGAAGCTCATCTCCGGCGAGGAGCTCGATACCCGCTACCTCACGCCTTGGCTGGTGGACCTGGGCTATGAGCTGCGCCCGGGCACTTCCGTCTGGGCCGTCCGCCTGGGCTTTGCCTCGGCCGTGGCCGCCTATGACCGCATGACCCTGACCGCTGCGGACGACCTGAACAACGGCCTGCTGATCCCTACGGATGGCGACATCCGCCGCGTGCGTGCGGGCAACGTGGCGGTCTGGAACGCGGGCCTCGGTGCCCAGTTCCCGCTCTCCCCGGCGGCGGACCTGCTGGCGGGCTTCCGCACGGACCGCAACTTCTTCGACCGCTCCGTGCTCGACCCCCTCACCGACATCAGCGGCACCTTCAGCTACTGGGACCTCTACCACACCAGCTTCGGCGTGGACCTGCACAGCCTGCGCGTGAAGCTCACCGTGGGCGTGGTGTACTCCTACGGCCGCGACACCAGTGCCCCCGAGGACTTCCGTGCCCTGGGCCCCTTTGTCGATGCCGATAGGGACATCCTGTTGCGCACCTCCTACAACCAATTGGGCATGACCTTCGGCTTCAGCTACTTCGTGCTGGGGGCAAAGGCCGATGAAGTTCCTGCACCCGGTACCGGACCCTAACGCCTTTGAACCCATGCGTCGCACACTCCTGCTGATCCTGCTGCTGCCCCTCACGGGTGCCCTTCACTCCCAAGTGCTCATCTCCCTGCTCTTCGGCGATAAGCTCAACACCGGCAGCATCGAGTTCGGTCTGGAGGGCGGTGCCACCTTCTCCACCATCAACGGCCTTCAAGGAGCGGAGACCAGCACAGGCTTCAACCTTGGCTTTTATTTCGACTTCAAGCTGAAGCAGAACTGGTCGCTGGCCACGGGTGTGATGGTGAAGTCACCCTGGGGAGCAACAGGCCTGCCCACTTATTCGCTGGGTGATGCGGCGCTGGACAGCGTGTTCGTGGGGGGCAGCGTGGAGCGCCGCCTCCACTACTTCAACGTGCCCATCATGGCCAAGTACAGCTTCGGCCGCGTGTTCGCCATGGCCGGCCCCCAGCTCAGCCTGGGCTACAAGGCGGCCGACGTGTTCACCCGCGATGTGAAGGAGGAGGATGACCTCAGCTACCGACTGGAGGACCGCTCGCTCTACAAGGCCATCGACGCTGGTGTGTGCGCCGCTGCCGGCGTGCGCCTCCAGAAGGGCTACGGCATGAACATCCTGCTGCGCTACTACCATGGCCTCACCGAGATCCGCAAGGACGCCGTGGGCGCCGCGCAGACCAACCAGGGCTGGCACCTGTTGGTGGGCATCCCCATCGGCGTGGGCAAGGCACTGGAACGCCAGCGACAGAAGGAGGCCGGGCAGCAGCCTTAGGCACGGCAGGGCTTACAGCCCGAAACGGTACTGCAGCCCACCCAGGAACTGCGTGCGGGCGCTTAGGAAGCCATACTCGGCACGCACCATCCAGTGTTTGTTCAGCTGGTACTGACCACCGATGATGAAGTTCCACATGTCCTTCTGGCGCTTGTCGATGGAGTACTCCACTGTGGAGGTGCCCATGCGGTTCACGGCGCGGTCGGCGGATTCCAGGAAGGCGGAGCTACGGTCCAGCGCAGCGTTCGCGGCATTGTAGCGCGCCTCGTTCAAGGGGTTGGCCTGTTCCAGGGCCGACAGGCCGCTCCACCAGGTCTCCACCTGCTGGTCCAGTTCGGTCACCCGTGCGTAACCGGCATCGATGCGGCTGCCCCATTCCGCGGTGGGCAATGCTTCATCCAGTGGCAGGGAACCCTGGGTCTGGCTGGCCAGGTTCAAACGGAAACCGCCCACCCACATGTTGACGTTGCTCCCTGGCTTCTTCAGTTTGATCATCTTGCCCAGGCGGGGACCGAACACAAAGGCGAACGCAGGGTCCTCCAGCTGTGGGATGTCGCTCCACGTGCAGTTCATGTCCAAGGCCAGCCACGCACCCGCGATGCCGATGGTGGGTGTGAGGCCGATACCGAAGGTGGTGGCACCGAACTCCACCTTGCTTTCCGCGCCGAACACCTGTTGTTCCACACCGGTGGAGTCCGGGGCCCACACCCCCCAGCCCACCTCTGTGCTGCCCTGCGTCTTGCCCATCAGGGCATACACGTTCAGGAAGGGGAAGAGCCAGATGTCCGGCCGCACGGTCACCCCTTGCGCTGTAGCTTCCGACTTATCAAAGCGCACCAGGCCGTCCAGGTCGTGCATCGTGCCGCCGTTGAAGCCCACCATCAGGTTGTCTATCGTCAGTGGAGCATTGGAGGTGAGGTACTGCACGCTGATCCCCGCCGAATAGGGCAGGTCGAAACCCAGGGCCGTGGCCTTGTCGCCCCAGATGGGCAAGGCATAGGGGTACTCCGCCATCTTCAGGCTGTCCACCAAGGCCTGGTTCTTCTGGCCGGTAGGTTTGTTGGAGAAGACCTGTGCGGTGGCCGGTACTGCGGCCAACAAAGCCAGGAGGATCATCGACTTCTTCATGGGCTTGGCGCTGGGGTGGGGTTGGGGGTGCTTTGGATTGGCGAATGTAGGGCGCCAGGTTGCGCGTCGTTCTCAACCAGTCCATGGCGGACCGTTGCACCATCCATCAGAGGGTCGCAGGGGCATCGTTCCGTCCTGGAGCTCAGCGCGCCGCCCTGCTGGCCTGGTCATTCGGATCATGTTCGGGCATCGGGCAGGGTAGGTAGTAGTGCTGTGGCCTTCAACCTTCACTTCCGGCAGCGATGGAGGGTCGCAGCACCTCGCATGAAAGTGGTATTGGAGGCAACTGTTCAGGCTCCGGATCTTTGCCTAGACTAACACCATTCCCATGACCAGGACCACTACACTCCTCCTCACCGCCTGCATCGCCACCCTGCCCCTCAGCGCCCAGGTGTCGCTCACCTTGGGCGACATCAGCCCCACCGGGGTGCAGACCAATGTGTACCTGCTCACCGGCGGTGCACCCAGTGCGCCACCCAGTGACGGCATCGACCAAAGTTGGGACCTCACGGCCGCCACCTGGCAGCCCGTGGGCACTATGTACTTCCGCCCGGCGGCCGGCACGCCCTATGCCGCCAGCTACCCCTCGGCCAACTGGGCCTGGGAGATCGAGCTCACCGGCATCGGCACCACCTACACCTACCTGCAGGTCGACGCCAGCGGCATGTACGTCATCGCGGACCGCGTGCCCTTGGACACTGAGCTCTACACCAACACCAAGAAAGTGCTGCAGTTCCCCATGGCCTACGGCAACACCTTTGCTGATGTGTACCAGAGCAGTGGCGGCCCCGTGAACGTCAACTGGGGATACACCGGCCACGGCACCCTGCTCACCACCCTGGGCACCTTTCCCGACCTGGCCAAGGTGTGGAGCGATGAGGGCGACATCCTGCTCTGGAACAAGACCCCGCTCTATCCCGTGGTGCTCGCCACCGATGATGGTGTGCGCTCCTTCGTGGATGCCACGGTGAGCATCGCCGATGTGAACGGAGGCCGCAGCGTGCTGGCCTACCCCAACCCCTGCACCGGCCTGCTGATGGTGGACGGCCTGGACGCCGCCCCCTGGCGCATCACCGACCTCAACGGCCGCCTCATCCAAGCGGGCACGTTCTCGGTCACCGGCGTGCAGAGCATCGACCTGTCCACCCTGGATTCCGGCAGCTACCTCTTCCTCAGCGATGCCACCACCGGCACGCAGGTGCTGCGCTTCTCCAAACTGTGAACCCCTTCCTGGGGGCGGCGCTTCTCCAGCGCACCGCTCCGCGGGCACCACTACCGTGACCAGGACGCACGCATCGCTTCGCCGATCTGCGCGAGCGTGAACATGATGGAACAACAAGGGGCCGTCTCTGGGTGGAGGCGGCCCCTTGCTTGATAGGATGGCTCGGCCATCCGCTGGGTATTTGCCCCGATCCCCTTTCCTGCAGTTTTAATGCGGCACCAACACCGCACACCATGGCCTCACCAGCCCTCACCCTTGCTGTGGTCGATGATCATCACCTCCTGCGCCCCGGCCTGGCCCGTACCGTCGGTGACTGGCCCCACGCCCGCCAGGTGGTGCAGGCCGAGAACGGTGTGGACCTCGAACGGGTCATCGCCGAGGTGGGCCACATCCACATCGCCATCATAGACCGGGAGATGCCCCGGCGCGATGGCTTCGACACCCTGCGCTGGATGGCCCGCCACCACCCGCGCACCCTCTGC
>JBGTAJ010000095.1:0-7784 GCA_041749915.1 Flavobacteriales bacterium | reverse complement strand
GCCGTGCTCACCAGCACGGTATGGCGCCCGAAGGGCAAGCCCTCCACCGGGATCTCCACCAGGTGTTCGTTCAGGTCACCATCATCGGGCAGGGTCACCGACCAGCTCTTCAACGCTTTCTGGGACAGCAGCCGGGTGTCGCGGTCCTCCTGTTCGGTGCGTGTGGGGTTCAATTCCCGATCATCGGCCACCACGCGCAGCCACACTTCCTTGGTATTGGTGTAGGTCAGGGCAAGTGGAAAGGCGACCCCAGGAAGCACGGCCTGTTCGCCCTGCACGCGGATCGCCGGCAGAAGCAAGCGGGCCTTGAGCGCCTCTGCCTGTCGCGCACCGAAGCTGGACGGCCAGCGTGCCAAAGCCGAGTCGCAGAGCTCCAATGCGGTGCGACGTTCCCACTTCCACGCATCACCCGCCAAGCGGTCGAACTTGTTCCCTTGGTCCGCGTGCCACTGGGCGATGGCCACGGTGACCTCGGCCCAGCAACTATCATTGGGCAGGCGGATGCGCAGGGTCTCCAGGGCCTGCAGGTAGAGGCTGTCCTTGTTCGGCACGGTGCTCTGTGCAAACACAAAGGACAGGCGCTGCAGGGTGGCGTCCACCAGCCCGTCAATGGGGTCCCTGTTCAGGTGCAGGCGCTCCAGCCGCTGGTGGATGCGCAGGGCCTGGAACTCCCACGCAGTGCTGTCGCGATGCGAAAGCTCACGGAAGACGAAGGGCTCGAACAGATCGAAGTGCTTGGGGTCGTCCAAGCTGAAACGCCAGGCGGGCTCGGTGATCCGCGTCTCGGGGTTCCGGAATACGGCCAACGCGCGATGGGCCAGCACATCGTAGACGGTGGAACGCAACGTACGCGCGGACCCATCATCGCTGAGCAGAACACCCAGCTCGCCCACGGGGATCCGGCTTAAGGTGTCGAAGGGCTCCAAGGAGGCCTGGTATTCCGCGATGACCCGCTCCATGAACTGCTTTTGTGTCCAAGTGTCCGGGTCTCCGCCCGCGGCCGAAGCGAGCTCTGTGCGCTCCATCACCTGCCAACGCTCCTCTTGGTAGTAGTTCCACCACAGCTCGGCGACCACGCTGTGCAGCAGCTGCTTCAAGGGCACCGGGGCACTGGTCGTGCGTTCCTCCAATGCCCGGATGCTTTCCTTGCGTTCACTGCCGGTGTAGGCCTTGGAACGCAGGATGTACATCCATGCCCGGAACTCGGTGCGCCAGTCGCCCTGGGCCATCGCCTCCACCCGCACTTCGTCGGATAGCTCCAGCGCGGTGGCGTACTGCCCGATGTCTGAGAGCGAGTCGATGCGGCTCCAACGGGGATCGGCTGCCTGGTCAGAGGTGTTCACTGGTTTACGGTTGATGGCGCAGGCAGCGAGCAGAGCGGCGATGAGCAGGAGCCCGAGGGCGGATCGATGAATGGACATGAATGGCGGATTCCGGGAACAAAGGTGCAGCGGCGCGCCCGGCATCCAACGGTATGCCACGCCCTTTCCTGCGATCTTCGCAACGCCCATGCTGCCCGATCCACAGCCCTTCCTCCACCAGCTCTTCGAGGCGCTCGACCTGCACCGCATCCCCGTGGATCACCTGCAGCTGGACCACCTGTGCTACCGGGTGGCGGACCGTGATCGTTATACCACGATGAAGCAGGTGCTGGCAGAACAGGGCACCCTGCTCGCGGAAAGCACTATCGGGGGGCGGCCCATCGCCACCTACCGCCTGCATATCCCCATCGTTCAGGGGCAGCGACGCATCGCCCTGGTGGAACTGCCGGCACCCAAGGCGGACAGCCCCTATCCCGAAGGCTGGGAGCATGCCGAGTTCGTGGTGCCCGGGTCCTTGCTGGCGTTCACTCAGGAACATCCGCACCCGGACTGGGACCTCAGCGCACTGGACAAGCCGATCAATGCCGATGTGCGCCTTCCCTTGGGAACCATCAGCGTGAAGTTCCATCAACGGGCACTGGATGTGGTGATCGCCGAAGAACAACGAAGCGCAGGGGAGAACCTCCCGCACTAACGTCCAGCGAAGACGCGGTCGTGCGCCACCTCGGCGTCCAGCGGCATGCCCCGGAACAGGTGATCGGCCAGGTGCTGCGAACACCACGGGGCCAGCAGCACGCCGCGTGAACCCAGGCCATTGAACAGCGCCTCGTGCGCAGTGGTGATACCCAGGACCGGACGACGGTCCTTCGACGCCGGTCGCACGCCGGCCGTGTGCTCCACCACTTCCACGGGAGCATGGACCACCGCGGCCAACTTCTCCAGGAGCCATTGTCGACCTTCCTCCGTTGGCCCTGCGAAAACCTCGTCCCAACGGAAGGTGGCACCCACCCGGAAGAGGCCATGGCCCAAGGGAAGGATGAAGACCCCGCGGTGGATCATGGACGTGAGCGCAAGACCGGGTATGCGCACGATGAGCGTCTCGCCCTTCACGGGCACAGCTCCCGGCACTTTGCCGAAAGGTCCTTCGCAGCGCACCAACCAATTGCCGCACACCTCACCGATGCGCACGTGATCCACTTCATGGACGATATCCCGATCATTCACTTCCTGCTCGGTGAGCGCAGTCTGTGCCAGCAATTCATCCCGCTGCGCGGCCAGCAGGGCGGGCACATCCAGCCAGGCGGCCTGGGTCACGGTCCCGTAACCGTGCGGCGCATGGATGGGCAGGGCGTCCACTTCGGGCTCCGGTCGGCGGTCCATGAACGGGGCACTGCCGGGATCATCCATGGCCCGTAGCCATTGATCCACTTCTCGCGGCGTGGGGAAGACCTTCACCAAGGATAGATCATGCCAGCACGCGACTCCCAGCCGTGCCTGCCAATCCGTGTAGAACCCGCGTGCCAGTGGCAGCAACTGCGCCGCGCGCCAACTGGGCACATCGCGTCGCAGCACCAAGGGGTTCACCACACCGCCCGCCGCCATGCTGGCGTTCCCCGGCCGTTTCCGGTCGAACACATGCACCTTCAGGCCTTGGCGCAGGAGGGTCTCCGCAAGCACCGCACCGGCCAGACCGCGGCCCAGAATGATCGCGTCAACGCTGCGGATGGCCATGGGACAAAGGTCGGGATGGAACGACGTGCGGACGGGCGAAGAAGCCTGTCTTCCCCATTCAGGTGTATCGGGTCAACCGAGAACGTTCCGATCTAGCGCGCCACCTTCAGCACCACGGGAGCGAATTCCAGGGTGGTGTCGTTCACCTGCGCCATCAGGCTCAACACCACATCCTTTCCCGGCACCGTGGGACGGATGGTCCAGGCCTGCGGATGGCCGCCCTTGCTGATGGTGGCGTACTGCACCGAAGGGCTGAAGGAGGGCACGTTGGGCACCTCGATCCGGACCAGATTGTCAGACCCGAAGCGCAGGGCCGTACCAGGAAGGACACGCACCGAACCCAGCAGGGCGTCCATGTCGGTGATCACCAAGCGGTTCGCGGTGGAGAACACCTTCGTGCTGTCGTTCAGCAGCACGCTGTAGGCCAGGAACTGCGCTTCTTCGATGTCCTCATAGGTGCTCACCGCATGGTATACCAAGGCCCCCTCGGCATCGAAGACCTTGTGCTCACCGAAGGGACGACCATGCTGCCAGCCTTGGATCGCCTTCACCCTGCCATCCGGAAAGTAGGCTGTGAGCGTGCCATGCTGCAGGCCGTCCACCATCGGCACTTCAGCATCCACCTGGCCGTTGCTGTGGAAACTGCGGAGCACGTTCACCGTGGTGCTATCCACTGTGGTATCGGCAGGCTGTGGAGGAGGTGTCGGAGAGTTGCAGGCCAGCAGAGCAAGGGTGCAGAGCAGCAGAAGGGAAGGACGGCGCATGGATGCAAAGCAACAGCAGTGTTGGGAATGTGGCGGGGTTGGAAAGGGATGGCCGTCATTTCAACTTTTTGGTCGACGCACACAACAGAGGTCCTATCTTGGTGATGCCTGAACGATCGATGGACCTGCCAATTACGTTGGGCCGCAGGGTCCCGAGACGGAGACGCTGCGGAGATTATAGCAGAGCAAGACGAAGGAACTTATCATCCATTAAGTCATGAGAAGCCTTTTGCTCTTCGTGTTTTTGCTATCGAGCGCTATGGCCATGATTGCCCAGCCGAGCTACATGAAGGCCTTCAGTGCAACCGGTACAGCCCAAACACATTTGGACGAAATGGCTAGCGGCAATCTGCTCGTTGGTTTAGCTCGTCAATCAGGTTTTTCCTTGTTCAGTGTGGATGGAGCGAACATTCACTCGCACAATTTCAAAGTGGATACTTTCCTCGTGCTACAGTCTGTGAAGCGGCATACAGACAACGAATTCTATTTCACTGGCGGATACAGAAAGGACATTTGTACCACGACAGGGGCGCCCAGGTCGTATCCCGTTGTGGGCCGAATGGACTCGTTGGGGAACATTTTTGATGCCTCTTACTACGCACTGAGCGCCCCGGAATGCTCGAACACGGCAGGTGACATCGAGGTGCTCTCCGATGGTGTCGTTGTTTGGGGTACGAGACCAGCGCGCTTCTTTGCTGTGCGCACTGACCTGGCCGGTGAACCCATCTGGGCAAAGCGATTCAACCGGGGCGGTTCGTTCCAATTCATCAAGGAACTGCCTGGTGGAGACCTGCTGGCTGGCATCAACATGGACACGGCCAGCGCGGTGGTGGCCCGCCTGGACGCCCAAGGGAACTTCTTGTGGTGCAGATCCTACATCAGACCGAATGGCAGAGTGCATGACGCGATCATCGAATCCGATGATTCCTTCATCATCACGGGCTACACGGATATCGCAACGACGGACATCTTCACGCCCTATCCTCCCAATTTCCATCCCCAGCTCTTCATGTTGAAGCTCAATGGATCCGGGGATGTGCAGTGGTGCAGGGGGCACAGCAGCGCCCCGTTCCATTGGTATACGCCGCATGCTTCACGTGTTGTGCGCTCTCATGATGGCAACTACGTTGTGCTGGCCAACCTAGGAGTGCCCACTCAGGCTTTCTGGTACCGCCCGATGCTGATGAAGTTCGATCAGAATGGTGACACCCTTTGGACGCGTTCGAGCGGACATACGAACTACTCCTACGAGACGCTGAAACTCTTGGCGTACTCTGACGGTGGCTTCGTGCTCAATGGGATCATATGGGGCGATCTTCCGGACGGGCAGGCTAACTGGGCCTATCTCTACAAGACCGATTCACTCGGTCACTTACCCTGTGCGGAACAGTACTTCCCGGTAGTAACTTCTGAACTTTTACCAGTGGACAGCAGCTTCACGCTCACGTCGTATGATGGCGCCACCCGATACCCGGCCTACATCACCGACACCATCTACGACCCGATCGTGGTGTACGATGCCTGCACCTTCACCACCAACCTACCGCCGCAAGACCCGCGAACACGCCGCAAGCCGTCCATCCGCCCCAACCCCACCCCCGGCCGGATCACCGTCTCTTTCCCCGATCCGCTGCAGCGCGATACCTATTACTCCGTCCTCGACGCCACCGGCCGCCTGCTGTACCAGCGGCCCCTGCCTGCTGGCGGCACCGAGGAGGACATCGACCTGAGCCGCTTCGGCCCCGGCACCTACATCCTGCGCATCACCGACCCCGATGGTCAGCGGAACGAGCGGGTGGTGGTGGAGTGAGCTTCTCACTCCGTGACAATGCAACAGATGCCTTGCTCGGCCACCTACGCCGCCACCAATCGCTGCATGCGCTCCAGCAGGGCCTCGGGGTCGTAGGGCTTCTGCACCAGATCATTCGCACCGGTGCCACGCACGGTGGCATGCAGGTGGGGCAGGTCGTAGGCCGTGAGCACGAGGATGGGGACCAGGATGCCGCGTGCGCGGAGGTCCTCCACCACGCTGAGGCCGTCCACATGCGGGAGGCCCAGGTCCAGGAGCACCAGATCGGCATGGGCAGCAAGCACATGCTCGGCAGCGCCACGGCCATCACGCAGGGTGGTCACTTCCCAGCCGGCCAAAAGCAGGCGCTTCTCCAAAAGCTTACGCACCAAGGCATCGTCCTCGATCAGGATCACGTGTGGCATGCCCGCTCATACGGAGCAATGCGGGACGGGGTTCGGGAGCAGGAGCAGGGGCAGGGACAGGGGCAGGGGCAGGAGCAGGAGCAGGAGCAGGAGCAGGAGCCGGCGCAGGAGCGGGGGCAGCAGCAGGTGCGCCCGCCTTGAGCGCCAGGAGCTCGACCTTGAAGTAGGGCTTCAGATCGAACTTGACCTCTTCCAGTTCGAAGATCCGGATGCTGTCGATGCCCTGATCGTTGCGGATCTTCTCGACGAAGCTGACCGCTTCCTCGATGGACTCGAACTGGTTGTACCCCGGGTCACCCGCGGGGTTCTGGAAGATCACCATGTGCTGCGACACGCTTGCCTCCTGGGGTAAGTGCGTGAACTGGTCAGTGTAGGACCATGTCGCCCGAACCGGTCCCCGCCCGCCGAGAGTTCACCCACGCGGAACGGCCGGCCCGAGGGCCGGCCGTTGCGTCATCGATGGTGGTCGGTCGAGCTCAGCCCCCGAGCTGGTCCTCGAGCTGCTTGGTGTAGTCCACCAGGTCGCCCTCCGGCACCCATGCGCCACTCGTGCGCTTCACGAACTGCAGCTGGTTGATGCCGAACGGGTCGGTGGTGCCGTCGGTGGTCCAGTTGAGCCCCTCGAGGTTCAGCCCGAAGCTCACGTCGGACTGCTCCCACGCGGTGTTCATGACCGCGGCACGCTCCAGTTCGGGCGATGCCTTCAGCAGTTGCACCAGGTAGGCGCCGAAGCCCCAGCCGGCAGCGACGTTCAGGTCGTTCAGGTCCGTCTCGGACAGTCCTGCCGCAGCGCCCTGCTCCTTGAACTCCACCACCGGGGGCTCCTCGGCGTTGGCCGGGTCGGACGGGTCGTAGGTGGCTCGTGTGGAGATGGTGCCCTCGGCGGAGTCGGTGGCGATGTCCATCAGGGTCTTGGACGAGCAGGTCAGCGTCACGTAGGTCAACGGGGCCCAGCCGGAGTCCTTCACGGCCTTGAGTGCGTTCGGGCAGGGCAGCGAGGTGACACCCAGCAGCAGCGCGTCGGCGCCGGAGCTGGCCAGCGTGGTCACCTGGCCCTGCGGGTTCGACTCGGTCTTGGGGTCGAAGGTCTGCTCGTCGACGAGCGTGATGTCGGTGCCCTCGATCGCTGACTTGAACGCCGTCACGTAGGACTCACCGAAGGAGTCGTTCTGGGAGAGGATCGCCACCTTCGCGTCGGGCTGGTTCTCCTTCAGGTAGTCGGCGAAGGCGATCGACTCGAGCGCGTAGTTGGGCAGGCCGTTGATGATCCACGGGTCCTTCTCGGGGTCACCGAACCCCGGGAAGCCGGTGGCCACGGACAGGTTGGGCACGCAGAGGCCCTGCTCGGCCAGGAACTGCTGGGCCTGCAGGTTGTTCTCGGTGCCGACCATGCCGAGCAGCGCGAACACGCCGTCGGTGTTGACCAGCGTCTCGACGTTGGCGCGGGTGCGCTCCGGCAGGTACTGGTCGTCGAGGGACTTCAGCTCGAGGTCACGTCCGTCGATGCCGTCCTCGGAGTTCGCGAACTGGAAGTACGCGTCGATGCCCACTCGGACCTTGTCGAACACCGAGAACAGACCCGACTGCGGCAACGAGTTGCCGATCAGGATCTTGTCGTCGGTGACGCCCTGGGTGCCCTCGTAGTTCTCGCAGAGCTCGGGGTCGGCCAGGTTCGTGGCCGCCGCCTCGGTGGTGTCGCTGCCGGAGTCGGAGCCGTCGTCGCCGGACTCGTCGTCGCGTCCGCCGCACGCGG
>JBGTAJ010000094.1:0-15150 GCA_041749915.1 Flavobacteriales bacterium | reverse complement strand
GCTCTTGGAGCTCCTGCCAGCGCTGCCGCCCATCGAAGATGGCGACAACCACGGAGCTGTCTTCACCAAGGAATGGGTGGTGGACCTGATGCTCGATCTGAGCGACTACCGCGAGCATCATGACCTGTCGATGCTGCGGCTCTTGGAACCCTCCTGCGGTGACGGGGCCTTCCTGATGCGGATCGTACAGCGCTTGTCAAACTCCTTACGCGCGCACGGTCGAAAGCTCACTGACGCCCGCGATGCCATCCGTGCTTATGACCTCCAGGGCGGCAACGTACAGGCTGCGCGTGAACGTATTGCGGAACTGCTTGTGGCAGAAGGCTGGACCCAGGTGGACGATATCGTCGCACACTGGATACGCCAAGCCGACTACCTGCTCGCCGCCGATGGCGCCGACTTCGACCTCGTGGTAGGCAATCCGCCCTATGTCCGTGCACAAGAGATCCGTGAGGAGCGCCGAGAACGCTACTTGCGCCTGTGGAGCACAATGACCATGGGCACCGACATCTTCGTCGGCTTCATCGAGAAGGGCTTGCGTTCTTTGAAGCCGGGTGGCCGCCTTTGCTTCATCGTGGCCGACCGATGGCAACACAATGCATACGGACGCAAACTGCGCAAGCTGGTCAGCACTCAGTACGCAGTGGATGCCATGTTCGAGATGCATGGAGTGGATGCCTTTGCAGCCCCCGTGTCAGCATATCCGGCTATCACCCTCATCCGCAACGGCGAGCAAGGACCAGTGCTCTACGCCACTGCAAAGGCCCATCTGGACGCATGTGGTGGTGCGCGCTTGAAAGCCTGGTTCGACCGGGATAAGCCCCGGGCGCAACACGACCCTCACTTTTCCGCCTGTGTCTTGCCCGATTGGTTCCGAACCGATGAGATCTGGCCCAGTGGTTCACCAGAAGTGCTTGCCTTCCTGGAGGACATGGCCGCACGCTTCCATCCCTTGGAAGATTCCGCCACAGGAACCAAGGTGGGCATCGGCATAGCCACCGGAGCAGATGAAGTCTTCATCACCAGCGACGCGCACTGCGTGGAACCCGATCGACTGATACCGCTGCTCACCTCTGCGGACATTTCCACCGGCAGGGTACAATGGAAGGGCGACTACATGGTGAACCCATGGACCATGGATGGTGAGTTGGTCGATCACACACGGTATCCGAGGCTTAGCGATTACTTCCAGCAGCATGCCACTGTGCTGAAGAAACGCCACGTGGCCCAGAAGCGCCCCGAGCGCTGGTACGCCACTATCGATAAAGTGCATGCGGGCTTACGCGAGCGGCCCAAGCTGGTTCTGCAGGACATGAGCGGCACCATTTCGCCCGTGCTCGATACGCAGCACTACCCGCACCATAACCTCTACTGGATCACAAGCTCCGGCTGGGACCTGGAAGTGCTCGGCGGTCTGCTGCTCTCCGAAGTGGCCGAACTCTTTGTGCGGGCCTATGGGGTGAAGATGCGCAACGGTACCATGCGTTTCCAATCGCAATATCTGCGCATGATCCGGGTGCCAGCACCCGATAGCATAAGCGCGAAATTGAACGAGCAACTGCGTCAAGCCTTCCGCGAACGCGATCGCGCAGGTGCCACGCGAGCTGCGCTGCTTGCCTACGGTCTGAACACGCTTCCCTGTTCCAAAACATGAAGAAAGACCCGCGTAGCAAAGTATTGGCGTTGTGGAAGCTTCGCTCTACCGCCGAAAAGATCGCCCGCGAAGGCGGCAACATGGATCTTGGCCTGCGCGCAGGTGTCACCTCCGGCCGTCACCTGGACCCGCTTTCCGAATTGGTGCGCGGCATCTTCGTTGATGCGGGCATGCCGCCCGAGAGCGTGCACTGTGGTGGGAGCTACTTGCAGATCCCCGGATTCTACCGCCCGCAGAAGAAGTGGGATGTGGTGGTGGTGCACAAAGGCGTGCTAGTGGCGGCTGTCGAGTTCAAGAGCATCCTGGGCAGCTACGGCAACAACATGAACAACCGCACCGAGGAGTCCCTTGGCAATGCCACAGACCTGCTTGAAGCGGCAGAGCAGGGTCTTATCGGCACGCGCCCGCCCTGGCTGGGCTTTGTCTTTTTCATGCAGGACGATGACAGATCGCGCGGCGGCGGTAAGAACGCCCGGCAGCCCCACTTCCCCATGGACCCTGCCTTCGTTGGTGCCACCTACCAACAGCGCGCCGCCATCTGGCTGCGCCGCCTGCTGATGAAGCGCCTTTACAACGCCGCGTGGTACGCCGTGGTGAACCCCAAGCTAGGGGTGAATGGCGTGCACGAACCAGACCCGGATCTAGGCTGGGCCAAGTTCGAAGCTGCCATTCGGGGCCGGGTTGGGGAGGTGTTGGCATGAGGGGGTGCCAACATCATTAAGCCTTGTTGGCCTAGGCGTTCGGCTTCATTGGCGGTTAAGCTGGTAGTCCTGCTGCTGGTCCTGTGCACCAGGCCATTGAGGGGCCGCATGGCCGCTCGCACCGAACTGCACTGCCAGGATACCGAGAGGCTTAGGGACCACGAACCCTGAATACCAAGCCCACCGAGGCCCAAGCCCGCCAAGCACCCCTTACCGGACGGCCTGGAACCTGGAGCCCTGAAAACAGAGGCCGAAGAGCCGGTCGCCGGCGCGGCCCAGAAGCCTGGATACCGGTGAGCCTGAGGCCCAAGCCCAGCCCGACCACCGCCCACCGATGAACCCCTATGGGGCCGCCCCGGCCAAGGGCCTGTGGGCTAGCTGCTTTTGGATTGCCGTGGTGTGGGTTTCCCCTTGGATGCCCTAGAATTGGCCCCCTAAATATCGTGAGCAACGCCTATCATGATGGGCACCCATCCACTGGAAGAAACCGAAGCCCACTGCCGTAGCAGTGCCGATCGCAATAGCCCCGTTCTGATCGTATCCTTTGTGGCTTCGGTCACTTGCGATTACCGTGAATATTCCTCCCACTATACCCCAGGCCACCGAAGTATTACGGTGCCATGCAGCCTTGCGCATTTCAACCGACGCCATGTCCAGGCGTAGGTTTATACTGTCAGTGGGCACAGGTGGAAGAGTGTTCTGCCCGAACGCAGAACAAACCATAATGGTAAAGCTCAAGAGCAGCACGTATCTCATGCATCGAAGATAGAGAACGGTCGAGATCCATCACGCTCCTCGCTGCAGTTCTTAGCTACAAGCGCACCGGGAATGCACTGCACACGTCCCCCCTTGCGAGGTAGTGCTCTCCACTGAGCCGTTCAGCTCCATGTTGATGGTTATCGGCAATGAATCCAGCGTTAGAGGGCAAGCTTGGGCTGTAACCGTTTCACCCACTTTCTCGCTCAGGTTCCAACGCCCCGTTGCGATCGTGGTATCTGCCAATACAACATTGTCCACTTCGGTGTAAGTGATAGTGCCGATCACTGTATCACGGAGTATTCGGCCTTGGTAGTTGAGTTCAATGGAACACATCTTGCAACTGGCAGTGACGGAGACGAAGGACAATTCTTCATCCTTGGCACAGGATGTCAAGAGAACAAGTCCGTATAGGAACCAGGCTTTCATTGACCGAAGGTAGAGAAGCTTTACCCCGATACATAAACACCCCGAGTCGTAGTGCCTTGGCCTGAATACCACGCACACCGAGGGCCAAGCACCCCTTACCGGCCTGCCTGAGACCTAGAGGCCTGAAAACAAGAGGCCGAAGAGCCAGCCGCTGGCGCGGCCCAGAAGCCTGGATACCGCTGAGCCTGAGGCCTGAAACCGACTGGAACACCGCCCACCGATGAACCCCGGCATGTGGAAAAGCCCCTTGGGACCGCCCCGGCCAAGGGCCTGTGGGCTGGCTACTTTCGGAATACCAGCGGTGTTGCTCCCATCGCTGGTGGTGGCACCGCCATGGAAACGAAGAGAGCCCACCCCCCGCCGGCCGACCTGCTTGGGCCGGTCGCCCCCCAAGGGCTGCCCCCTGCCCGAAAGCGCCGAACAGTCGGCCAACATACAGCTCACGTTCGCCTGAATGATGGGCAATGTCAGTCAACATAGACCTCACGTTCGCCTGAATGATGGGCAATGTCAGTCAACATAGACCTCACGTTCGCCTGAATGATCGGCAATGTCAGTCAACATAGACCTCTAGTTCGCCTGAATGATCGGCAATGTCAGTCAACATAGACCTCACGTTCGCCTGAATGATGGGCAATGTCAGTCAACATAGACCCCACGTTCGCCTGAATGATCGGCAATGTCAGTCAACATAGCCCTCTAGTTCGCCTGAATGATCGGCAATGTCAGTCAACATAGACCCCACGTTCGCCTGAATGATCGGCAATGTCAGTCAACATAGACCTCTAGTTCGCCTGAAGTGTGGGTCCTTCAGCCAGAAGGAGCGTCCGTTCGGCTCGGTGGTCTGCTCCCTGGGGTGGACGAAAGCGGCCCCACAGGCGCCATTGGATGCTTTGCGGGGCGTTCCGCTGCCTTGTTCGCCGGGTGTCTGTTCCGATCAGGCTATACCATATTACTATATACTACACTATTAGCCGTACAACAATCGTATTTTCAACGGTTAAGGACAGTCCATGGTCATATCATTGCCGCATACGTGGTGTGTTAAGTCAATGATAAGCCTGACATAGAGCGTTGACATGTAGATCATTACGGTCAATTGCTCCTGTATCCGTGTAGCCAACATCTTCAGTATTACCAAGGCATACAGAGCAAATGGCCCAGTGCAGTGGAAAAAAGTTGAGAGATAATGTAACCACTTGTCGAGAGGGTGCGTTTCAATCCTCGTCACGAACCATTGTGACATCAACCGCCATGAAGGCAAAAATTAAGTTAGCATTGAGTCGTTTGACTCCGGTCGCTCTTCTCGCACTGCTGCGCTACGTGCACAGCAAACTGGTGGGGAACCCTGCCTATGCAACACCCGCTGTGCCGCTGGCGGACATGTTGCTGATGGGGGACCAACTTCAGGTCGCGATCGAGAATGCCAAGCAGGGGGGCTTGGAAGAGAAGTTGGTGCGTAACGCCTTGGTGCTGGATACCAAGGCCATGTTGAACAAGCAGGCGGACTACGTTCGCCTCATCGCCCAGGGCGATGCCGTGAAATTGGCCAGCACGGGTTTCACCTTGGCCAAACAACCCGAGCCCATCGGTCTGCCGGGCACACCGGATATCCGTAAGGTGCGGATGACCGGCAAGCCGGGCGAGGCCGAGGTGACCTGGACCGCCCAGAAAGGGGCCGATTCCTACGAGGTGAAGTTCACCGACAAGGACCCCCTGCTCGGCGAATGGGAAGTGGCGGCCATCACCACGAAGGCGCGCATCCTGCTCACCGGCCTGGAGAGCTTCAAGCCCTACTGGGTATCGGTAAGCGCCATCGGTGCAGCCGGCAAGGGCGTGATGAGCGACCCCGCCATCGTCCGCGCCGCCTGAGCACTACCACAGCGGGGCCGCGGCAGGCCTCCCGGTAGACCCCCTTACTACACTTTGTGACAAGCCCCGGTATCCAGCCGGGGCTTGTCACGTTCTGTAGGTTCTGGAAGCGGTTCAGCTACAATGTGGCTGAGACGGCAGTGAGAGAGTTCTGGTGCATACCTTGGCGTTGCACATGAAGAGGTCTACTTATAGAGGTTAAGTGTTCGGCATCTTGACCTGTCGTCACCTATGGCCAAACTCACTATATCATTCCAACCATGACCGGTCACAGCATTAGACTATCCATAAATACACCCGACGGTGAGACAGTGTGGTTAAACTTGATCTCAATTGATACGATCATGTCTTCATTGAAGAGTGATCCCTCGAACTGGAAGCTGGTCGACACCATAGCAAAAGGACTGTTCAGCTATGCGCTGTATCAAAAGGAAGACTTCTATGTTCTTCACAAACCGATCGGCAAGTACTTCGCATTTGCGAACGAGATCGAGCAGCTAAGTCCGCTAATAAAGGGAAGGACATACTATGATGTGGACGTCTTCATGATCGACTCGTTGCTTGTTGGTTGTTTTGACTTATTTCCAATTGCAATTCCATCGTTTTTGGAAGATGCTACACCGATAGGATACCAAAATGAAGACAACTATATGGCCTTCGCCCTTAAGGACAAACACATCGGATACTTTATGCACAGGGAGGCTAACATATATCAAGGCTTTTGGATAGATAGTTTCGCTTCGTTCAACAAACTGAACGAATTGATATTCATGGGGAAAAAACCTTCCTCGAATTAGACTAGATGGTAGGGTTGGTGGCGGTCACCCCCCCTACCAAACCACCATCACCATCCAGCCGATAAAGAGCACGGCCAGGAAGATGGCCAGGATCCGATAGCCCCAAGGCATGGGTGGTCCGTTGCGTCGCATGGTGAAAGCTACGGCGCGGGAGGGGGGATCGGTGCGCGGCGGGGGGCGATGGCCCGAAGGTGAAGAGGCTTGGTGCCTGTCCGCGACCATCGGAAGGGATACAAGAGGCCGGAACAACCACCGGAACCAGCAACACCGATCGAGGCACAAGCGATTAATCACCAGTATCTTAGCAAGCGGAATAACCACCGGAACAAGCACCTGGCATCCATGGCTTCGCCGATATCCCTCTACACGGACCCCTCCGCCATGGAACCCCTCTTGCCGGAGGACCCCGGCGGGGAGCTGGATGACCTGGCCACCACGCTGATCGCTGAGTCGGCCAAGCTGACCGGTGCGCTGCACCCCGGGACGCGCGCCGCCTTGGCTGAGCTGGTGCGGCCCATGAACAGCTACTACAGCAACCGGATCGAAGGGCACGATACGCACCCCTTGGACATCGACCGGGCATTGCGCAACGACTTCTCGCAGGACAAGCGGATGCGCGACCTGCAGCAGGAGGCGGTGGCGCACATCAACGTAAGCCTGGCCCTGCGCCGCGGGGAGCTGTGGGGCGATGGCCTGCACCCCTCCAGCACCCCCTTCATCAAGGGGCTGCACAAGGCCTTCTACGACCACCTGCCGGAGAGCTTCCGGGTGGTGGCCACCAAGGAGGGTGGAACGCGGGAGGTGATGCCGGGAGCGTTCCGCACGGTGGAAGTGGAGGTGGCCCGGCATGTGGCCCCCGCCAGCGCCAGTGTCCCGCGTTTCATGGAACGCTTCGCCGAGGTCTACGACCACCATGACAAGCGCACTGTTCCGCGTACCCTTCGGGTGATCGCCATCGCGGCCGCACACCACCGCCTGGCCTGGATACACCCCTTCCTGGACGGCAACGGCCGCGTGATGCGCCTCTACTCCGATGCGTGCTTCATGGTGGAGGAACTGGATGCAGGCGGCATCTGGTCCATTGCCCGTGGCCTGGCCCGGAGCCACGACAGCTACTACCAGCACCTGGCCAACGCGGACAGCCCGCGCCGGGGCGACCGCGATGGGCGCGGCAACCTGAGCCAGCAGGGCCTGTGGGAGTTCTGCCGCTTTTTCCTGAGCACCGCCCTGGACCAGGTGCGCTTCATGCACGGCTCCCTGGCACTGGGCACCGTGGAGCGTCGGCTGGACGCCTATGTGCACCGCATGGCCGCCGATGGACGCATGAGGCCCGAGGCCGGCCATGTCCTGAAAGAGCTCTTCGTGCGGGGCAGGCTCACCCGGCCCGATGCGGAACGCATCACCGGCACTTCGGAGAAGACACTGAAAAAGATGACGGACGAACTGATCGGCCTGGAGCTGATGAGCTCCCGGAAAGAGGGCATCACCGTGGTGTTCGAGCCCCGGTATCCGTTGCATTGCTCACCGTGGATACTTCCCAGCCTTTATCCGGACGGCAAGGAAGCCGAACTGATGGCGGGCTGATCGTGGGAACGTTCGCCCATGTTGCCGCCAGGGGTAGTGACCATGGTGGATGTGGACCATCGCCATCCGGGAATGACCTCACCGGACAGGTTGCCCCCCTTGGCCTTCCCATCCGCAGCGCCAATCATGACGCGGGTGTGACAGGAGGCACCGTGCCGGGAACCATGGGTGCCCTATGTTTGTTGGAAGCGCATGACCCTGATGAAACACCTGTACGCCCTTCCCCTGCTCCTGCTTTCGCTGTGGAACCCCCTTGCCGCCACGGCCCAAGGCCCCGCCTACCTGCCCGGCGAAGTGCTGGTGATGCTGAAGCCCGGCGAGGTGGCCCAGTACGTGGCGGACGACCTGCAGCTGCTGAACGGGCAGCGCACGGGCCTGGAGGTGGCACAGGAGCTGAGCGCACCGATGCGCACCTGGCTGCTGCGCTTCGATGCCGCGGTGATGGCGCAGCAGGAGGTGCTGCGCGCGGTGAGCGCCCACCCGGCGGTGATGCTGGCGCAGAACAACCACGTGGTGAGCGAACGCCAGGTGCCCAACGACACACAGTACGGCCAGCAGTGGCACCACCAGAACATCAACAGCGAGGCGGCCTGGGAGATCAGCACCGGCGGGGTGACGGCCACGGGCGACAGCATCGTGGTGTGCATCATCGAAACGGCGGACCTGCCCCACGCGGACCTCACCGGCAACGCCTGGAGGAACCTGGGCGAGGTGGCGGACAACAACATTGACGATGACCAGAACGGCTACGTGGACGACTACCTGGGCTGGAACCCGCCGGGCAACAACGACGCGGTGTTCGGCGGTGCCCACGGCACGCAGGTGGCCGGCATGATCGGTGCGAAGGGCAACAACGCCAGCGGCGTGGCCGGTGCCAACTGGAACGTGAAGATGATGGTGGTGAACTACGGCGGCACCAGCGAATCGCAGGTGGTGGCGGCTTACACCTACCCCCTGGTGATGCGGCGCCTCTACACCAGCACCGGCGGTGAGAAGGGTGCCTTCGTGGTGGCCACCAACGCCAGCTGGGGCATCGACAATGGCAACCCTGCCAACAGCCCCATCTGGTGCGCGATGTACGATACGCTGGGCACGGCGGGCATCCTGAGCTGCGGCGCCACGGCGAACAACAACGTGAACGTGGACCAGGTGGGCGACCTGCCCACGGCCTGCTCCAGCGATTTCATGATCAGCGTGACGGCGACCAACAACGCCGACGTGCGCACCTTCAGCGGCTACGGCCTTACCACCATCGATGTGGGCGCACCGGGCGAGAACGTGCGCACCACCAGCATCGGCGGTGGTTATGGCAGCACCAGCGGCACCAGCTTCGCCAGCCCGCTGACGGCCGGGGTGATCGGCCTGCTGTACAGCGCTCCCTGTCCCTCGCTGATGGCCCTGGTGAACGCGGACCCGGCGGCGGGTGCGCTGTACATCCGCCAGATGCTCTTCGAGGGCGTTGACGCCGTGGGCAACCTGGGCGGACAGACGGTGACGGGCGGACGCATCAACGCCGGCACCAGCATGGAGCTGATCATGGCGGGATGCAGTGACTGCGCGCCGCCCTTCGGTGCGGCACTGAGCGTGGAGAGCGCCACCAGCGCCACCTACACCTGGAACACGGCCGCCGACGGCCCCTACAGCGTACGTTACCGCCCCCAGGGCACTACCGAATGGACGGTGGTGGAAGGCCTGACGGGCACCAGCTACACCGCCACGGACCTGGAGGCCTGCACGGCCTATGAGTTCCAGGCCGAGGCCGCCTGCAGCGAAGGCAGCAGCGGGTTCAGCCCCAGCACCCTACTGGCGCCGGAACTGGTGGCCGTGCCCACGGTGAGCCTCAACGGTCGCCTGCAGTTCTGCGAGGGCGGCACCCGCATCCTGAGCTCCAGCGCGAGCACCGGCAACGTGTGGAGCACCGGCGACACGGGCAGCAGCCTGACGGTGAGCAGCGGCGGCACCTACACGGTGACAGTGAGCGGTGCGTGCAACAGCGAGACCTCGGCGCCCGTGACGCTGGAGATGTTCCCCACTCCCACCCCCGTGGCAACGGATGTGGTGCTGACGGAACCCGGCACCGCCACGCTGACCGCCGAGGGCGATAGCATCCGCTGGTATGCCAACGAGACGGGCGGTGCGTCGCTGGGCAGCGGCAGCCCTTGGGAAACGCCCTTCCTGAACAGCGGCACCACCTACTGGGCCAGCAACACGGTGGTGAGCCCCACCACGCCGGCGTTCGGCGCCAAGGAGGACCGCACCACCACCGGTGCATTCCACACCAACGGCAGCTTCTGGGTGGTGTTCACGGCCACGGAGGCCTTCACCATCCGCAGTGTGAAGGTGTATGCCAATGGAGCAGGCAACCGGCCCATCGGTCTGGTGAACATGCCCAGCGGCGGCGTGGTGACCCAAGGCAGCTTCGCGCTGCCCAACGGCGAGAGCCGCGTGGACCTGAACTTCCAGGTGCCGGGTCCGGGCCAGTACGGTCTTCGGATCATGAGCGGCGACCCACAGCTGTGGCGCGATGGCATCGGCAGCAACCCCGGCTTCCCCTTCGCGCTGGGCACAGTGGGCACCATCACGGGCACCACCGCCACAGGCTCCAACGCCACCGCGCTCTACTACTTCTTCTATGATTGGGAGGTGGAGCCGCTGCCACTGGTGTGTGTGAGTCCACGCGTGCCGGTGAACGTGGACCTGCTGGTGGGCCTCACCGAGGCAACGAACACCAGCGGAGTGAACGTCTACCCCGTTCCCGCGGACAACGAGCTCACCTTCGAACTGAAGGGCAGCATCGCCGGCCAGGCCCTGCAGCTGGTGGTGACGGACAACGCCGGAAGGCGCGTGGCCACCCGTTCCATGGAGGGTGCACGCACGGTGGTAAGCACCAGCGCACTGGCGACCGGGCTGTACACCTACCACGTGGCCGGCCCGGGCGGTGAAGTGGCGCGCGGGACCTTCGTGGTGGCGCATCCCTGACAAGCTTCCAAGTACGACCAACAAGCGACCGCCCCGGCCAACTGCCGGGGCGGTACTTTTGTGTGGATATCCATGCCCATGAAACGATCGTTCCCCTTCCTCGTCCTTGCTCTTGCCCTCTTCTTCGGCCCTGCGGCCCAGGCCCAAGGCCCTGCCTATGTGCCCGGTGATGTGCTGGTGATGTTGCGCGAAGGCAGCAGCCCCCAGGAACTGGTGCAGGACCTGCGCCTGGTGAACGGTGTGCTGACGGGCCTGGAGGTGAAGCGGGAACTGAGCGCCCCCCTGCGGTCGTGGTCGCTGCACTTCAACGCCGATGCGCTGCACCAGGCCGACATGCTGCGCGCCGTGCGCGGCCACCGCAGCGTGCAACTGGCGCAGAACAACCACCTGGTGGAATGGCGCCAGGTGCCCAACGATGTGCAGTACACCGAGCAGTGGCACCACCAGAACATCGGCAGCGAGGCGGCATGGGACCTCAGCACCGGCGGGCTCACGGCCACGGGCGACACCATCGTGGTGTGCATCATCGAGAAAAGCGACCTGCCCCACGCGGACCTGATCGACAACGCGTGGTTCAATTTCGGCGAGGTGCCCAACAACGGTGAGGACGATGATGCCAACGGCTACGTGGACGACTTCCGCGGCTGGAACCCGGCGGCCAACAACGACAACGTGTACGGCGGCGGGCACGGCACCCAGGTGGCCGGCATGATCGGTGCATCCGGCAACAACGGCGCGGGTGTGGCCGGTGCCAACTGGAACGTGAAGATGATGGTGGTGGACTATGCCAGCGTGGACGAGGCCGATGTGGTGAGCGCCTACACCTATCCCTGGGTGATGCGCCGCCTCTACAACGAGACCAACGGTGCGAAGGGCGCCTTCGTGGTGGCCACCAACGCCAGCTGGGGCATCAACAACGGACAACCGGCCGATTCGCCCCTGTGGTGCGCGGTGTACGATTCACTGGGAACGGTGGGCATCCTGAGCTGCGGTGCCACCTCCAACAGCAACGTGGACATCGATGTGGTGGGCGACCTGCCCACGGGCTGCGCCAGCGACTTCATGGTGAGCGTGACCGCCACTAACATCAACGACGAACGCACCTTCAGCGCCTACGGGGCCACCATGGTGGATGTGGGCGCGCCGGGTGATGACGTGCTCACCACCAGCATCGGCGGGGGCTTTGGCACCACCAGCGGAACCAGCTTCGCCAGCCCGCTCACCGCCGGGGTGATCGGCCTTCTCTACAGCGCGCCCTGCGCCTCCCTGATGGCCTTGGTGGATGCCGACCCGGCGGCCGGTGCCCTGTATGTGCGCGACAAACTGTTCGAAGGCGTGGACGAGGTGGGCAACCTGCCCGGCCAGACGCTGACCGGCGGACGCATCAACGCGGGCAGCAGCATGCAGCTGATCATGAACAACTGCGGCGCCTGCCCCGGAGCCTATGCGCTGAGCGCCACCAGCCCTGAACTGGCCACCAGCATCCTGAGCTGGAACTCGCCCACCGCAAGCACCTTCGATGTGCGCCACCGCGCCGTGGGGGCCACCGACTGGACCGAAGTGAGCGGCCTGGGCACCAACAGCCTGCAGCTGAACGGCCTTGACCTGTGCACGGCCTACGAGTTCCAAGTGCGCCCGCTGTGCGAAGGCGAGGAGAGCGACTACGGCATGAGCTTCGTGTGGACCAGCGAAGGCTGCTGTACGGCACCGCTGAACGTGATGCCAGGCTTCGTGGGCGAGAACATCGCCAACGTATCGTGGGGCACGGTGCTGGTCGCTGAGGAGTACACCGTGCGCTACCGAGTACAAGGCAGCACCACGTGGTCGGAGCTCACCGGCTTCACCGGCAACTCTGCGGAGATCCCCGGCCTGGAGCCCTGCACGGCCTATGAGGTGCAGGTGACGAGCACGTGCAATGGCATAGGCGCCGAGTGGTCGCCCAGCGTGGACCTCACCACCCTGGGCTGCGGCTGGTGCGTGGACAATGCGTACTGCCCATCGTCCAGCGACGACAGCTCCTCGGAGTGGATCGCGGGCGTGTCCTTCGCAGGCCTCAACAACACCTCCGGTGATGATGATGGCTACGGCGATTACACCGGTCAGGCCACCCTGCTGGTGGCGGGCAACAGCTATCCCATCACCCTTACGCCGGGCTTCTCGTTCATCGCTTTCTCCGAGGCCTGGCGCGTGTACCTGGATGCCGACCAGGACGGCCAGTTCGCGGAGACCGAAGTGGTGTTCGCCACCCCCACGGCCAGCAATGCCGTGGTGAACGGCACCATGAACGTGCCCGTGGACGCCCTGCCCGGCGTGACCCGCCTGCGTGTGGTGATGAGCTACCAGAACCCGGTGACGGAGGCCTGTGGCGGATTCGACTACGGGGAGACCGAGGACTACTGCGTGGAGCTGCAGGGCACCGTGGGGGTGCAGGACGTGGTGAACGAACGGGTGGTGAGCGTATTCCCCTCCCCTGCCGACCGTACCATCTTCTTCGACCTGACCGAAGTGGTGAACGGGCCGCTGACCATCACGGTGCTGGACGAGAGCGGACGTGTGGTGGCCCGCAAGCCGCTCCAGAACGGTCGCGCCACGCTGACCACCGCCGACCTGGCCGATGGCCTGTACATCTACCGCATCACCGGCACGGACCGCGAGGTGGCCACCGGCCGCTTCATGGTGAGCCACCTGTGGTAGGCTTGCAGTTCACTGCGCGGGGTGCTGTGTAGCTTTCGGCCATGCAAGCGCTATCGGCCGTCATCATCACCCGCAATGAGGAGCACAACATCGCGCGCTGCATCGAGGCCCTGCGCGGTGTGTGCGAGGAGGTGATCGTGGTGGATGCCGAGAGCACCGACCGCACAGCGGCCATTGCCACAAGCCTCGGTGCACGTGTAGTGGTGCGGCGCTGGACCGACTACAGCGACCAGAAGAACCACGCGAACAGCCTGGCCACGCATCCCTGGATCCTGAGCCTGGACGCGGACGAGGAGCTCAGCGCCGCCTTGCGCGATTCCATCCTGGCCCAAAAGCAGCGTGGATTCAGCGGAGCCTACAGCATGCACCGGCTCACCAACTACTGCGGCAGCTGGGTGCGCCACGGTGGCTGGTATCCCGATACCAAGGTGCGCCTCTTCGCCCGCGACACCACGCGCTGGGAAGGCAGCCATGTGCACGAGACCTTGGCCCTGGCACCCGGCACCACCATCACCCTGCTCGCAGGTGACCTGTTGCACTACAGCTACCCCACCATCGCCTCGCACGAGGAGCGCATCGAACGCTACAGCGATCTGCACGCCCGCAAAATGATGGAGGCCGGCAAGGACGCCGGTTTGGTGAAGCGCTGGCTGTCGCCCGTGGCCAAGTTCGTGCAGGGCTACGTGTTCCAACTGGGCCTGCTGGACGGTCGGGCGGGCTGGGACATCGCGCGCCTCTCCGCCCGGGCCGTGCACCTGAAGTACGCCAAGCTCCATGCCCTCCGCCGTGCCCAAAGCGCCTGAGCATATCCTGCTGAGCCGACCGGACAGCATCGGCGACGTGATGCTGACGCTACCCTTGGCCGGTCTGCTGAAGGCCCGCTTTCCCGGCGTGCGCATCACCTTCCTGGGCCGCAGCTACACCGCACCGGTGCTGCGCTGCTGCCCGCATGTGGACGAGGTGCTGACGCTGGAGGAACTGCAGGACTCGGGCGATGCCGCAGCGGTGGAACGGATCCGCGCCCTGCGGGCCGATGCCGTGGTGCACGTGTTCCCGCACCGGGCCGTGGCGCGCTGGTGCAAGCAGGCGGGCATCGCGCAGCGCATCGGCACCAGCCATCGTTGGTGGCACTGGACCACCTGCAACGAACGCGTGTCCTTCAGCCGCCGCAAGAGCGAGCTGCACGAGGCACAGCTGAACGTGAAACTGCTGGGGCCATTGGGCTTCCACGAGATCCCCTCGCTGAGCGTGCTGGCGGCTGCCATCGGCTTCCGGGCACCGACGATGCCTGAGGCCGTGCGTACCATGCTGCGACCGCAGCGGGTCCATGTGATCCTTCACCCGCTGTCCAAGGGCAGTGCTGTGGAATGGGGTGCGCCGCGCTTCACCGAGCTGATCCGACACCTGGACCCGGCACGCTACCAGGTGATCATCACGGGTACGGCCGCGGAGGCCGAACGCTACCGGCCCGGCCTGCCCGTGGACCTGCCGCACGTGACAGATGCCGGGGGCCGCCTTTCGCTGGATGAACTGATCGCCCTGATCGCCGGCTGTGATGCACTGGTGGCCGCCAGCACCGGTCCGCTGCACATCGCTGCGGCCTGCGGTATCCGGGCCATCGGGCTCTATTCACCCAGGCGTCCCATCCATCCCGGTCGCTGGGCGCCCATCGGCCGTGATGTGC
>JBGTAJ010000093.1:0-2447 GCA_041749915.1 Flavobacteriales bacterium | reverse complement strand
ACTGAGTGGCTTGCCCAGTAGCAGTTGTCTCATTGCCTCCTTCTCGAAGGCTTCGTAATCGAACTTTTCAGTCTTGGTTTCCATTGGTCAGGGTTTGAAGTTCGTAATCCGACCTGACACACTTTACTGAACAGTCTCTCCTGGACATTCTATCTTGTCCCGATGCGTCCGTCGCTTCTGTTGTTCTGCCTGTTGCCCTTGCTGCTGCCCGGCATGCTGCCGGCCCAGGCCCCGCGCTGGGAGAACGCTGTGCTGGAGCGCACCATCGAGCCCCGGCTGATCGTTGGTGGCGGGTTGGTCTTCCAGGCGCCACGGGCAGTGAGCGGTCCGTTGAAGACCGCTGTGGGCGGGCCGGGCTATGGCTTCGAACTGAACACCGGCGTGTCCTTCACCGTTCGCGATCGCTGGGGCTGTGACCTGCTCGGCGGTTACGCCCGGCACAGCACCCTGTATTGGATCCAGGACACCTCCTGCTGGGCCATCACCGTGCCGGCCTTCCGCGCGGAGGCCAGGCTGTGGCGCTCCATTCCCATGGGGCTCTTTGAAAGCGGCAGTCTGAAAGCAGGTATCGCCCTGGGCATGGACCGTCAGCCCGCGGGTGAGCAGGACCGGAACGAAGGCAGCATCGGTGTGCGGTCGCGTTGGGAGAGCCTTTCGCACAGCTACCTCGCCTTGGAAATGGGCTGGTGGCAGGAACACGACTGGGACCGCTCCGAGCTGGCCTTCCGCTATGTGCGCCACCTGCCCCGCGACCCGGCGTACACGGCAGTGGTCTACCAGGACACCGAAACGCACACCTACACCGCCACGCAGGACCATATCGGCTTCGTGTACCGTTACCATATCGGTCTTTCACGAAGGCCCTATCGTGGCAGCCCCCTGCGTACCACGGAGCACTGGCGGCCCGCCGATACCTTGTTGACCATTGCCACCCGGAGCGCCATGGCGCGCCTGCAGCTGTGGGACGATGCGGAGTATGATGGTGACACGGTGAGCGTGATCCTCAATGGCCTGGTGGTGCTCGATCATCACGAGCTTTCACACAAGCGGATCACCGTGAAGCTGCCGTTGCGTGATGGGCGGAACACCGTGGTGGTTGTGGCGCACAACGAAGGGCGCGTGCCTCCCAACACTGCGCGCGCCGTGCTGCGTGCTGGCAAGCGGCGCACGCACCTGCTGCTCAAGACCAACGTGCAGCGCAATACGGCACTGCGTCTGGACCTCAGGTGAGCCACACCGCACTCCGCTGGTCCGCACTGCAGGCCCCAAGCTACCTCACCAGTAGGAACTTCATATCCGTGGTGGCCTTGATGTGATGCTCCGATCCCTTTGGCATCAACACATAGCCGCCGCGTTGAAGCGCATGGCTGGCAGCGGCGATGGTCACCGTTCCACTGCCTTCCAGCACGGTGAGCAGTGCCTCGGTGGGGGTGCTGTGCGGTGGTACGTCCTGTCCGGCTTTCAGTGCGAACACCATGGCCTTGGCCGATCCGTTGTTCAGGACCAGTGCGTTCCTGAACTTGGCGGCATCAAAAGCCACCACATCGGCCAGTAAAGGGGCAGCTACTTGTTCGGGAGTTTCCATGGGGAAGTGTGGGCTGGTGGATGGGAGTGAGGTGCTCAGATCAACGGCTCCTTGGTGCGGAGGAAATACAGTCCCAGCAGTACCACAGCGAGCACGATGAGCACCGCCCCGATGAGCACGAAGACCGGCGATGCGTGGAGGTAGATCTCCAGCAGGATACCCACCGGCATCAGCATGCCGGAAAGGGCGATCCACGAAATGGTGCGGTGCTGGCGCTCGGGCATCCTGCTCTTCAGCAGCACGAACCCGATCACAATGTTCAGGAAGGCGAAGAGGTTGCCGTGCACGTGGGCCAGTCGGCTTTCGAAGTGCGGCCCCGTGCTGTCGTTCGCGATCCATGCCTCCTTGTCCGGTGCAAAGTCGCGCAGGTAGATCAGCAGAAAGCCATAGAGCATGAACAGCCCCATGAAGAGAAATCCGAAGGCGATGTTCTGGCGGCCGGTCATGATGATGAAATTAGGATCACAAGGTCCGATGATCGCTCCCGCGACTACCTGACGTTCGTTAGCTCACTTGCACGCCCCCATACTTCACCACCAGAGCCAGCTGCCCCGCATGGTAGGCCGTGTGCGTCACGATTCTCCCCAAGGATTCGGCCTTCGTCCTCCGCCCGAACTCCTTGGTCTCAATGACCGTGTCCCAGTCCGCATCGGCGGTCGCTTCGATGGCGCGTTGCAGGGTGGCAGCGCTCTCCCGGACGTAGGCCGTGAGCGTGGTCAGGTCCGTCCACTCGCCGGTATCATGGCCCTTGGCCACAGTGCTGGCGTGTACCTGCACATCGGCCAACCCGAACACGTTCTTGGCGAAGAGCAGTTCCACGTCACCGATATGCCGCAGCAGGAAACCCGCGCTGTTCGGCGAG
>JBGTAJ010000092.1:0-7613 GCA_041749915.1 Flavobacteriales bacterium | reverse complement strand
CACTGAGTGGCTTGCCCAGTAGCAGTTGTCTCATTGCCTCCTTCTCGAAGGCTTCGTAATCGAACTTTTCAGTCTTGGTTTCCATTGGTCAGGGTTTGAAGTTCGTAATCCGACCTGACACACTTTACTGAACAGTCTCTGCCGATCACTTGCTCCCGCTGCTGCCCCTGCTCCTTGAAACGTATCGTTCACAAAGGGATGACCGTTACCCCACCGACCGATGCCTTGCGCCTTGCGTGTTTCGCCCCACACCCCGCAATTTCCTCTCCCCTTACCTTTGCAGCCCCGAATCACCGCATGATCCTCCCCATCCGCGCCTATGGCGACCCGGTGCTCAAGAAAGAGGCACAGGACATTGAACCCGGCCATCCCGGGTTGAAGCAGCTCATCGCCGACATGTTCGAGACCATGTACGCCGCCAACGGCGTGGGTCTCGCTGCCCCGCAGATCGGGCAGAGCATCCGCCTCTTCATCGTGGACGCTTCCCCCTTTGCCGAGGACGAGGACGGTGAGCCCACGGACGAGGCCCATCTGAAGGACTTCAAGAAGGTCTTCATCAACCCCTACATCGTGGAGGAGGAAGGTGAGGAGTGGGGCTTCGAGGAGGGCTGCCTCAGCATCCCCGGCATCCGCGAGGAGGTGTACCGGGCCTCGAAGATCTTGCTGCAGTACCAGGATGAGAAGTTCAAGGAGCACGAAGAGACCTTCGATGGCTTCGCTGCCCGCGTCATCCAGCATGAGCATGACCACCTGGACGGCATCCTCTTCACCGACCACCTGAACCCCCTGCGCAAACGCTTGCTGAAAGGGCGCCTGCGCGACATCAGCAAGGGGCAGTGCGAGGCCAAGTACAAGATGCGTTTTCCGCTCACCAAATGAACACCCGCACCATGCGTTCCCTTCTTCTGCTGGTCCTTGTCGCCACCCTGGCCGCCTGTGGCTCCACCGAGACCAAGCAGGCCGGCGACCCCAAGGCCATGGAGATGCGCAACCGCATCCGCACCATGGAGGATAGCCTCTTCAACTCCTCCCTCTTCGATCAGCGCAATGCCCAGGCCCTGCTGGATGTGTACAAGGCCTACGCCGCCTCGTTACCACTGGATAGCATGGCCCCCGAATACCTGTTCCGTGCCGCCGGTGTGGCCCGCTCCATGAAGGACCCCCAGCAGAGCGTGTTCCTCTACGACCGCGTGCTCAGCGACTATCCCGGTTGGTACAAACTGGCCGACGTGTACTACCTGAAGGCCTTCGTCATGGATGCCGACATGGGGCAGAAGGGCGAGGCCAAACGGGCTTACGAGACCGTCATCAACCGCTACCCCGATCATCCCTTTGCCGAACAGGCGCGCCTATCCATCGAGAACCTCCAGTACACCGATGAGGAGCTGATCGAGAAGTTCCAGCGCATGAACCAGGAGCAGGAGGCCAAGGCCGCGCAATGAGCAACTTACTGCACGACGTGCTGCGCCGCAAGGCCGCGCAGGCCATGGATCTGCACAGCTACGTCAGCCTCTTCGAGCAGGTGGTGGCCGAAGGGCGCACCACAGGCCCTGTGCAGACGGCCGACTACGTGGCCTACACCAAGCTGAACCTGGCCCGCTGGCGCCGCGTGCAGAAGACCATGGAGCTGCTGCCCGGTGCCGCGGAGGTGCTGCGTGGCTCAGCCCCGCTCACCTGGCTGGTGATCACTGAGCCGTGGTGCGGCGATGCCGCCCAGGTGGTCCCGGTCCTCGCCGCCATGGCCGCCCAGGTGCCCGGCACCGAGTTCCGCCTGCTGCTGCGCGATGAGCACCCCGATCTCATGGACCGCTACCTCACCAACGGTGGCCGCAGCATCCCGAAGCTGATCGCCATCGATCGCGAAAGCGGTGCCGAACGGTTCTCCTGGGGCCCACGCCCGCAGGCCGCGCAGGAACTGGTGCTGGCCCTTCGCGAGGTGCATCAGGGCGACTGGAAGGCCGCCGCAGAGGAACTGCACCGCTGGTACCACGCGGACGCCACCCGCAGCACGCAGCGTGAGATCCTTGCGCTGCTTCAGGCCAACTGAGCTGGGGGCCGCGCTCCACCATTGCAGCGTCCCATTGCCATTCGTCTGCCTTGGGCAGGTGGGTGTGTGGCTGCGCGCATCACCTCCGGCTCATGGTAGCCTGGGGCTGCCGAATTCAGCATACGCGGCGCTCGCCCGCAGATCCCTGCCGGAGGAATTGCCACGCGCCCTGCCGGCTTACCTCACCACCTGCAGCGGCAACCGGGCCTTCGTGCGGCCGTCCGCGGACACAAGGCACACGTACGCGCCAGCGGGCAGGCCGTGCAGGTTCATCGCTTGGCGCTCCGCACCCAGAAAAGAGTGCTCAGCCACGGTGCGCCCCGCAGCATCCACGATGCTCACCGTGCCCGCACCGATCTGGCAAGCGGTGCACGCCAACACCACCTCACTTGCCGAGGGGTTGGGGTACAGCACTAACCCAGTGCTGATCGTACCGGAGCCCAAGCCACCGGTCACCAACCCGTCCGTGGTGGGGGCACCATGGCAATCCATGCAGGGCAGAGTGCCCGGAAGTGCGTAATAGGTTATGGGGCCAACGAACGTTGACTGGCGGATGATCATGTATGCCTGGTCACCGTCCTGGAAAATGGGAGCGAAGCCCATCGTCCCTCCGGAAAGGCCACCTACCAGCGACCCGGGCATCTGTGAGAATACCTCGGTGCCGTTTTCGCGGTACACGAAGATGGCTCCGTTCGTGCTGGTCTCCTCGTCAAATGCCACCAGCATGAATTCGATGGTCGCCGGGTCCGTGTCGAACAATTCCTCGGTGATGTAATTGATCTCGCTCCAGTACATGTTCGCCGGCGCTGCCGGAAAGTTCAATACCCGGTGCACGCTCAGGTCAAGGTTCAGGATGGTGGCTTGCCCGGACTCCGGGTTGAAACCCCGGAAGAGCTTGGTCCCGCTACCCAGCGAACTCAACGCTCTGAATCCCTCCGAGGTCTGGGTGATCACCGGGAACTGTGCATGCGCCAAGGGAATGGACAGCAGTAGCGCCAGGGTGGAAAGCGAACGAAGGCCATGCGTGATCATGATCAGGGTGTTTTGGTGAAGACGAAGTGCGCCAGTGAACCGCTGCCTTGGGCCCACCAAGGAACGCCTCCGGTTGCCTGAAATGTAACACGCTTTCGGGTGTGCTGAATTGGAAGCTACACCATGTGTAGCCAGAAACCCCCACTGCGCGTAGCCTGTGGCTGTGCGTAGCACCGCAAGCTCATGCCAGCCTATGGCTACCGTATCCAACGCGCGTTTCACTTCGCCCACAGCCACCCTCCCTGTGCGTTCACCCGGCAACCCTTAGTTTTGAAAGGTCCCGTTGATCCGGGCAGCTGCATGTGCGAGACCAGTGGAACCATTGCGTACCGGCACCAGGGGACCATCCTGCTGAGGGTCCTTGCCGCGTGGCTGCTGCTGGTGTGTGTGCCGATGCCGGCCTCCGCGCAACCTGCACCGGAGGGGAGCACCACGCCAAGCACCGCTGAAGCGCACTTGGCGCTGGCCAAGGAGCTGCTGTCCAACCGACCCGATTCCGCGCTGAAGCATGCGTTGGAGGCCGAGAAGTTATTGACCCAATTGGATGGTGTGGAGCAGAAGGCCCGCGCCCTGCTCCTGCTGGGCGATGTCCAAATGGACAACAGTGACCTGCCTGCTGCACTAGCTGCCTACCAGCGCGCGCAATTGCTGGTGGAGGAGGCCGAGGAGAAGGACGGCACCTCACCCCAGCTCGTCCTGGCACGCTCCGATATCCAACTGAAGATCGGTACCCTCCATTTCTACCTGCGCAACCTGGACCAAAGCATCAGCTGCTACAACGAAGCGCTGCGCCTGCTGGAGCAGGTGACCGGCGAGGTGGCCGCGGAAGAACTGGCCGTGCGGAAGGTGCGCCTGTTCAACAACATCGCCGGGGTCCATATTCAGCTGAAGGATTTCGCCACCGCACTGCCCTTTTTCAAGGAGGCCATCGTCATCAACCGGCCGCTCAACGACCAGCGCAACGAGAGCACGCTGAACAACAACCTCGGCATCTGCTACATGGAGACCGGCCAATTCGACCTGGCCAACGAGTACTTCCTGATCTCACTCACCGTGCGCAAGGCCGCGGGCGACCTTCGGGGCCAGGCACAGGTGCTCAATAACATGGGCAAGAACCAAGTGAACTTCGGCAACTTCGCCGCCGCCCGTGACCATTTCAACCAGGCGCTGGCCATCGGGCGCGATCTGGGCAGCCGCGAGTCCATGGTCATCTCCTTGGAATCGTTGGCTTCCGTGTACGACACCCTGCGGAACTACAAGGCCGCGCTGGGGGCGCATCGCGAGTTCAAGGCGCTGAACGACAGCCTTTACAGCACCGAGAGCCGCACCACCATCGCCCGCTTGGAGGACAGTTTCCGGCGAGACAAGGAGGCCAAGGTGTTCGAGCTGGAAGCCCGGCGCAAAGATGCCGAGAGCGCCCGGCAGCGTACCTGGAACATCGCCCTGGTGGGCGCCCTGTTCTTCCTGCTGCTCACCGCCTTCCTGCTCTTCAAGGTGATGCGTGCCCGGGTGCACACCAGCGCCTTGGAGCAGGAGAAGCTGCGGCTGCAAAGCGAGAAGCTGGGGCTGGAGGCCGAGAAGCTCGAAGCTGAGCAGGCCGCCCTGAAGGAAAGCCTGGAGTTCAAGGACCGCGAGCTCACCGCCAACGCCCTCTTCCTGCTGAAGAAGAACGAGCTCATCGCCCATATCGCCGAGCGCCTCCTGAAGGCCAAGTCCACCTTCCGGCAGGAGAACCAGCACATCATCCAGGACATTGTGCGCGACCTGCAATCCAGCCAGGACGACCACAATTGGCAGGAATTCGAGGCGCACTTCACCCGCGTGCATGCCACCTTCTACCAAACCCTGCAGGAGCGCTTCCCCTCCCTCACCCCCAACGAGCGCAAGCTCTGCGCCTTCCTCCGCCTCAACATGTCCACCAAGGACATTTCGGCCATCACGCACCAGACGCTGAACAGCATCACCGTGGCCCGCTCGCGGCTGCGCAAGAAGCTGGACATAGAGGGGGAGGATGTGAACCTGGTCGATTTCCTGCTGTCCGTCTGAGGGGTTTCCGGGTATCTGGAAAGGTGCCTGTGGATCAGTGGGTTACGTGCGCCTGTATGCAGGATGTAAGGCCATTTCCGGCCGATGTACGGACGGTGTAAGGCCCACCCGCTACCCTGTGCGTTCGATGTAAGCCCCCCGGCGGACCGGAACGAAAATTCCGACCGCACCTTCGCCCCATCAATGCAAACCGCCGAGACCATTCCGGAAAAGGACCCCCTGCCGCAGGACGAGCTCGAACGGCTTGAGCAGCTGCACCAGAAGATGAAGGACGAACAGGAGGCCTGGCGCAAGCTGCTGGAGAACATGGGCAAGCTGACCCCCGGACCAAACGCCAATATCGAACCCCAAAAGTCGAACACATGAAAACCAAGCTTTACCCATCCCTGCTCGGTACGTTGCTGCTATGGACACCCCTGGCCCTAAATGCCCAGACCGGTGCATTGGACCCCGCGTTCAACGGCACAGGATACTTGGTCGATCCAGTGAATCAGCTCGATGTCTGCAACAAGATCCTGGTGCAGCCCGACCAGAAGGTGCTGAACATAGGCATGAGCTTCGACGCCGGATATGTGTCCCGTGCCCAAGTATTCCGGTACCTCCCCGATGGATCGCGTGATCCAGAATTCGGGACGGACGGCTCGTTCACCTATCAGCTCGACTTCGAGGCCAACCTCTATTCCGCCGTGTTGACGCCCGAAGGCAAGATCGTGCTGGCGGGGTCCACCACGGACTACCAATCCTACCGCATCCTGTTGATCCAGCTCAACGCCGACGGTTCGCTGGATACCGATTTCGGCTCCGGCGGCGTGGTAGCGCAAAGCGTAAGCGTGGTCGCTGAAAATGCCGAGGACATGAGCTATGATGTGACCCTGGATGCTCTCGGGAACATCCTCGTATGTGGCACCTCCTTCAATGCAGACTACATCCGCCGTCCCATTGTGGTGCGGTTCTTCCCGGATGGTGCACTCGATACCTCCTTCGGCCTCAACGGTGTTGCCTCCATCCCGGTTCTGGCTGGGGCAAGCGGGTTCGAGGGTGTGGCGGTCCAGGCCGATGGACGCATCGTGGCGTGTGGCTATTTCGGAAATACCGAGCTGTGGTATGTGCTGCTCCTCGCGCGCTTCAATGACGATGGTACCCTGGATCCCACATTCGGTGATGACGGCGTGGTGAAACTTAACTATGGGAACGTGGACGACGAAGCCCAGGGCTTGGTCATCACACCCGATGGGTCCATCTTGACAGCCGGTGTTACCGTTACGCAGAGCTACAATTACAGTGCACTGCTTGTAAAATTCACCCCCGATGGTGCACTCGACCTCACCTTCAGTGCCGATGGTGTGGTGGTGGAGGACAACGCTGTGTTCGACTATGCAGCCGAAGTGAAGCTGCTGAACAACGGTAAGATCGTAATGGCCGGCACTTCCGGCGTAAGCCCTCCCAGCAGCGCCTTCGACCTTGCCATCTGGACATACAACGCAGACGGAACACGCGACGCCAGCTTCGATACCGATGGCTTCGTGCAGCACGACATCGACCCCTACGCTACCATGATCTATGGTATGGATGTGCAGGCAGATGGCAAGATCATTGTGGGCGGCCAGGCCCGAACGGCCAGTAACCAGAACTACTTCTTCACCGCCCGCGTGTTGAACGACATCGCCAGTGGAGTGGACGAACCGGCCGCAGCATCCCAGGCGTTCGTGTTCCCCAACCCCGTTACGGTGCGCTCCACCGTTACCCTGCAGGTGGTGGAACCCATCCAGGCCGCTGCGCAGCTCAGCATCCATGCCGCCGATGGCCGCCTGCTGGGCACCTACACCGCCAACCAGTTCCAGCGTACGGCACAGGGCATCAGCTTCCAGCTGCCTGCCGCCCTTGCTCCCGGCATCTACCAGCTGGCCTTCCAGCAGCAAGGCACCCGCGTCACATCCAGCTTGCTGGTCACTGAATGAACGTCCCAACGACAGACACCATGAAAGCGATTTCCATTTTCCTGGCCGTTCTCTGCCTGACAGCTGCACAGGCCGTGGCACAGTTCAACGCCACCATCACCATTACGGACCTCAGCACCGGCATTCCGTTGGAGAATGCTCTGGTCTCCCTCGATGGCAACTTCCTACCCACCGATGCAGCCGGACAGGCCACCTTCCCTGGCCTGGCGGACAATACCTACGACTATTCCGTGTCTGCCACGTGCTACAATACAGGGCTTGGCTCCATCACCATCGCCGGTGCCGATGCCGCTTCGGACCTTGCGCTTGAAGCCACCACCACCAACGCCGTGTTCTTCTTCGTAGGCTCGCCGCTGACCATCCCCGGCGCCACCATCTTCCTTAGCGATGGCATGGACTACAATGAGACCATCACCACCGGTGCGCCCTTCGGCGACATCTTCGAGAACGTGCCCTTCGGTGAGTACAGCTACTCCATCACTGCGCCGTGCTATGAGCCTGTGAGCGGCACCGTCACGGTGGATTGCACC
>JBGTAJ010000091.1:0-8295 GCA_041749915.1 Flavobacteriales bacterium | reverse complement strand
TGACCCACACGGACCCACGACCCCAGCGGGCTATGCTCTTGGACCCAACTGGGGTCCCATAATGACCACAGCACGCTGACGCAAGGCTGACCCCAGAGAATGCACAGAACATAGAACTCTGCGACCCCGCTGGGGTCGAATGTGAATGACGGTCGGATCGACTATGCTCTTGGACCCCTCTGGGGTCCTCTAATGATCACAGCACACCGACGCAAAGCCGACACCAGGGAATGCACAGAACATAGAACTCTGCGACCCCGCTGGGGTCGAAGATGAACGACGGTCGGATATGCTATGCTCTTGGACCCCTCTGGGGTCCTCAAATGACCACAGGATGCCGACGCAAGAACTATGCTCTTGGACCCCTCCGGGGGTCCTCCCAAGGACCTAAGCTCGCCAACGTAAGGCTGACCCCAGAGGGGTCACAGAACATAGAACGTTCGTCGCCCCACCGTGACCCTCGACCCCAGCGGGGTCACAGAACATAGAACGATCGTTGACCCACACGGACCCACGACCCCAGCGGGGTCGCAGAGCTCCACGGATATTCCTGCACCAAGTAGGAGATCGGGGCATCCATGCGGCCCGAACCGACCGATCGCCCCCACCGTTATCTTGGGGCCATGGAGCCTACCCGACTGCACGACATCCCCGAATACCAGCTCGCCAACTACCCCAAGGAGAGCGCCATCGCCACCAAGGAAGGCGGCCAATGGAAACGCTACAGCACCCAGCAGCTGATCGATACCGCCGACCGCATCGCCCTGGGCCTGATGCAGCTGGGCGTGAAGCCCGGTGACAAGGTGGCCATCGCCAGCGGCAACCGCAGTGAGTGGTGCCTGGTGGACCAGGCCATCCTGCGCATCGGTGCCATCGGCGTGCCCATCTACCCCACCAGCAGCGCCGAGGACTATGCCTACGTGCTGAACCACTCGGAGAGCAAGGTGATCTTCTGCTCCAACGCCGAGCTCTTCGGCAAGGCCTCCGCCGCGCAGCCCTCCTGCCCCGCGCTCCTGCACCTCTTCACCTTCGAGCAGGTGCCCGGCGCCCGCCACTGGTCCGAGGTGCCCGCCATGGCCCGCGAAGAGGACCGCGCCACCCTGAAGCACTACAAGGCACAGGTGCGCACCGAGGACCTCGCCACCATCATCTACACTAGCGGCACCACCGGCCGGCCCAAGGGGGTGATGCTCACCCACGGCAACATCCTGAGCAATGTGGTGGCCAGCGCCACCCGCTTTCCGGTGGACCAGACGGCGCGCTGCATCAGCTTCCTGCCGCTCTCGCACATCTATGAGCGCATGCTGATGTACCTCTACCTGCACGTGGGCGTGGGCATCCATTTCCAGGAGACGCTCGATGAGCTCGGCGAACGCATCCGCGAAGTGGCGCCTGAGGTCTTCACCGCCGTGCCCCGCCTGCTGGAGAAGATCTACGACAAGATCGTGGCCAAGGGCGATGCCCTCACCGGCGTGAAACGCAGCCTCTTCTTCTGGGCCCTGGAACTGGGGCACAACTACGAGGTGCACGGACGCAGCCTGTGGTACGACATGCAGCTGGCCGTGGCCCGCAAACTGATCTTCAGCAAATGGCAGGAGGCCCTGGGCGGCAACACCCGCGTGGTGGCCAGCGGCAGTGCCGCCCTGCAGCCCCGCCTGGCCCGGGTGTTCAACGCCGCCGGCATCCCCGTGATGGAGGGCTACGGCCTCACCGAATCATCACCCGTGATCACCGTGAACGACCTGCGGAACGATGGCCTGCGCTTCGGCTCGGTGGGCCGCCCGCTGCCCGGCGTGCAGGTGCGTATCGCCGAGGATGGCGAGGTGCTCGCGAAGGGCCCCAACATCATGCTGGGCTACTACAAGGACGAGGAGATGACCCGCCAGACCATCGACGAGGACGGCTGGCTGCACACGGGCGACATCGGCGAGATCACAGCCGAGGGTTTCCTGCGCATCACCGACCGCAAGAAGGAGATCTTCAAGACCAGCGGAGGCAAGTATGTGGCGCCGCAGGTGATGGAGAACAAGCTGAAGGCCTCGCGCTTCATCGAGCAGGTGATGGTGATCGGCGAGAACCAGAAGTTCCCCGCCGCACTCATCGTGCCCGAGTTCAACTTCCTGAAGGACTACTGCGAACGCAAGGGCATCCCCTTCACCAGCCGCGAACAGGTCATCGCCGAGCAGCGCATCAAGGACCGCATCTTCCAGGAAGTGGAAAAGGCCAATGCCGGGCTGGGCCAGTGGGAACAGGTGAAGATGATCGCCCTGCTGCCCCAGGAATGGACCATCGACGGCGGCGAGCTCACCCCCACCATGAAGCTGCGCCGCAAACCCATCATGACCAAGTACACCGCCATGGTCGATGGCATCTACCGGAACAGTTAAGGCGGGATGGGCGTTGACCCACCGCTGCGCGTTGGTTGCTCCAACCGTTTCGGAAGTTGGTATTGAACCACGGATGGACACGTCCCGAGGCCTCGGGAGCACACGGATGAAAGGCCTTGGCTTGTCTTCGCCGGGGCTCACACCTCTGACCCAAGGGGAACCTGAACGATCCGCATTATCCGTGTTTATCCGTGTCCATCCGTGGTTAAGGCATTTCACGCGATCGCGACCGCAGGCCGCGCAACACCCTGTAATTCCGGAAGCGCCAGTGCCATCCTTCCGCAACGCCTAAATTCACCCCCGCTTAACGATCCGGCAACAATGATGAAGGGATTCCTGGTGATCGCGCTCGGCGCGCTGTTGTTCAGTGCCTGCAAGAAGGACGAAGGTGATGGTGGCAAGGCGGAGATCCGCGGCACCGTGGAGGAACAACGCTACAATCTCTCGGGCAACCCCTCCGGAGACCCTTATCCCCTGGCCGACCAGCGCGTCTACATCATCTACGGCGATGGCCAGTACTTCGATGACGATACCCGCACCGGCCCGAACGGCGAATACCGCTTCCCCTGGCTGCGGCGCGGCTCCTATCGCGTGTACACCATCAGCGAGTGCGACGATTACGAGAATTGCACCGAGGGCATCTACCGAACAGCGGAGATCGATGGCCGCAAGGACATCGTGTCCCTTTCCACCATGACCGTGCGCAACTACTGAGCGATGCGCGTCCGTGCCGTCCTGGTCCTGCTCACCGCCTCCCTCCTGGGCCCCACCACCCTGTGGGCGCAGGAACGCACGCTGCCGGCCCAGCAACAGGAACTGTGGGCCAGTTTCGGGCTGAAGGGCCAGCTGCCCACCGTGTTCGCGGACATGATCGGCGAGGAGGCACGCAAACGCATCCGCCTGGGCGCCGAACTGGGCTACCGTAGCACCGATGCCTTCTTCGCCGGCCGGCAGGTGTACCTTGACCTGGACATGCGCTACAAGGTGAGCAAGCTGGTGGACATCGGCATCGAGCAGCGCTTCGCCTATGTGACCGACGGAAAGAACCGCCAACGCACCGGGCTGAAGGTGATGGTCTCCGAGACCTTCGACCGCCTCACGCTGGGCTACCGTTTCTCCTACCAGCACAACTACCGCGAGTGGGGCGAAGTGCGCGAGGTGTTCCGCAACCGCTTCGAGGCCGCCTACGACATCCCCAAGTTCAAGCTGGACCCCGAGTTCTCCGTGGAGTTCTTCACCTGGGCCGGCAACCAGGGCTGGCTCTACTTCGGCACCCGCTACCAGCTGGGCACCTCCTGGTCGCCCACCAAGGGCCACGACCTGGGCATCGCGCTGGTGCACGACCGCGAACGGGGCGTCGCCTGGCCAGTGTACCGCTGGATCTACTCCCTCTCCTACTCCATCGACCTGCGCAAGGCCTGAGCCATGGGCACACGCATCCTCCTCTTCGCCGCCATCTTCATCGCCGTGGTGGCGGGCGCCTACTTCCTGCTCAGGCCCAGTGACCGCCTGCCCATCTACCACCCCGCCCAGCTGGACCCGCGCCTGGTGGACCCCGCGCTGAAGGGCGTGAAGGGCGAACACCACATCCTGGATTTCGCCCTGGTGGACCAGAACGGCGACAGCATGCGCCTGGCCGATGTGGGCCCGCGCATCATCGTGGCCGACTTCTTCTTCACCACCTGCCCCACCATCTGCCCGAAGATGACCGTGCAGATGGCTCGCGTGCAAGAGGCCTTCCGCAGCGAGGACCGCCTGATGCTCCTCTCCCACTCCGTGACGCCCGAGATGGACAGCGTGCCCGTGCTGGCCGCCTACGCCCAGCTCCACGGTGCCGACCCCCAACGCTGGCGCCTGCTCACCGGCGACCGCAAACAGATCTACGCCCTGGCCCGCAAGTCCTACTTCGCCGCGCTGGACGAAGGCGATGGCGGACCCGACGACTTCGTGCACACCGAGAACTTCGTGCTGGTGGACCCCCAGCGCCGCCTCCGCGGTTTCTATGACGGCACCTCCGCCACCGACGTGGACCGCCTGATCGGCGATATCCACAAGCTGCTGGAGGAGGGGGAGGAGGATTGAGCTCAGTGGAGAACTGAACGGAATCCACTCCACCTGGCTTTGGCTCTTCAACGACAGCCTGGCGGTCTTCCGATGACCTTGAACAATGTGCTTCGACTTGGGACACCGCCCAATGTGACCCATGATTTCCAAAGCCATGTCTTTCAATCCAACGCGAAGGCGAACACTCTAGAGAACAATTTGCAATTCCCTCACGCTAGGGCTACCTTCGATATGCCACCTTAAAGGCGAAGGACTTTGACCATGAATGTTTGCATGATAGGCGACACCGGTAGCAGTAACACCGAACGCACGAAATACCTCCAGGAAAGCCTCATTCATTGCCGTTCATCATCAGGCGTCGAACTCCCAATTTCAGCTTAAAGCCAAGCAGAGAAATTAGGCCATTACCACGTCCACAACGTTACAATCATTTCCCATGAGTACGCAACCGCATGAGTTGATATCTCTGATCCGCTCCATTGCCATGGCCGGCAGCATTTGTTTGTTGATTGGTTCCGCAGGCGCTCAGTTAGGGGGAACACATTGTGGGCATGTATCAGCACCAGAAGCTTCCGGTGGAACGCCACCGACTAGTGGCTGTAGAGACCTAGCGAGTTCCTACACTGATTGGCAAGTGAACTGGATGATCGCTCAAGACCAGTTTATCCCAGGCCCCGTCACAGACAGTGCCCTTGGATACACGGAACCTGATGGATTACATAATCGACCGACGTCAACAAAAGTGGCCAACGTATGTGTGATCGTCTGGCGAAATGACGACGGCCTGGGAAATCTTGCTGAAACAGATAGCAATACGTTTAAACTGACGAGAATCGTTGCAACACTGTCAAATGAGTTCTGGGGGAACGTGGCCCCTCCGTCCGACCCTGCTGTAGCAGACTCGAACTATTACCTGAATGACACAGGAATAAGATTCAATCTCACTGGTATTCGTTACGAGAACAATACCGCTTTTGCGTCCATGGCATGTGGTGATCAGGTCACTCAACGTGAGATGTCGGATCGAATCGATTCACTCTATCCGGAGTTGAGGTCCTCAATCAAGATCCACCTCATTAGATTTAACGCTCTTGGCTGTGGAGGTGGAAATGGAACCGGCGCAGGGCCCACAATCTATTACGAGCTTGCAGACTGGATGCTTAACACCCAAATGATAATCAAAAGTATTCCTTGGCCCGAAATAGGCATTTATGAGTATGCAGGTCAACCTATTGACACCGAGTATTTGATCCTTGGTCGGATTGCGCATGAAATGGGTCACGTTTTTGCGCTGAATCACACTTACTCAGGTGGCAGCCAGGAGCCAACCAGCTCGGTTGGCAGCGACTTCTTACTGGATGTATTCTCCTGCTACCAGCAGGGTAACCCAAGCGCGCTGTGGTGTTCAACAATACCGGACACGTGCAGCCTTCAACCTGTACCGAATTTTTGCTACTTCAACGGGGTGATCGACACTACCGCAACACTCAACAGTTGCGATCCGTACCTGAGTGCCTTTGATGACTGCACAAACAACTTGATGGGCGGTAATGTACAGTTGCGTTCGATCACCAACGAACAGATGGGACGAATGCATCGCACTGCAATGATGTCCAATCTTGCAAAATATGTATGGGGCTATAATCCAGTTGCGTATGTATTCAATACAATCGCTGAATATGCAGGAATCAACATACCTGTAAAGTATTACCAAGACCTACGCGTCCGAAGTGGACAAACTGTCATCATTCGCTGTGAGGTGCAGTTGGTGCCGCAAGCCAGGATAGTGGTAGAGCCAGGTGGTAGATTGATCATTGATGGTGGCACAGTGAAGGTGGGTGATTATGCAGACTCCACATGGCAGGGTATAGAAGTGTGGGGAAACGCTCTCCTGGGACAAGAGTTGAATCCTTCAAATAATGACTACTATCAAGGCCAGGGATTACTTGTAATAAAGAATGGTGGCAGGATTGAAAATGCCACGATCGGGGTCCTGCTTGGAAGTCGTGATGAATCGGGCAAAGGTGGCGGTGTATTGATCAGTGAAGGAACTGAAACATTGCCTATTGAGATCCGAAATTGTCAAACAGGGATTGAACTACATCCCTATGGGGAAACAAGCGCATCACGGATCCAAAATATGATCTTCAGTCGAGATCTATACGCCCTGCCCAGCGTTGATGGGCCTTTCCTGAAGAGTCACATTCGAGCAGATAATGTGACGGAAGTCGAGGTCCGGGCCTGCTCCTTCTCCAACAGCCAACCCGGCATCACCACCTCCATCGCCCTCGGCCAGGGCATTACCAGTGCCAACAGCACCCTTACCGTGCGACCCGGCTGCCCCAATGGTGCGGACTATTGCCCGGGCCAGCTCCTTGTGCGGAACTCCTTCACGAACCTCGATCACGGCATCGAACTTTTCGAGACCGGCACCAGCTCATACGCCACCATCCACCAAAGCGACTTCACCAACAACATCGCAGGCATCTATGCCAACGGCATGACCGGCTTTGCCGTGACCGAGAACCTCTTTACAGTGGGGGATAATGCTGTGGAATTAACCGGGATCGTGGATGAGCAATTCCTTGGATATCAGCGGGCATTATTCAGTACAGAGTCCTACGGCTTCGTACTCCGCGACAATAGTCTGATCCAAGCCACCACCGGACAGGTCCAGCCACTGGTGGGTACAGAAGGCATCGTAGTGGGCTACACGCGCGACCACAACGATGTAGTGTATCGCAATACCTCCAGCGGCCTCGAACGGGCATTTGTGGGCGAAGGCATCAGTGCGGACGTGAGCAACTCGTATACAGGACGCATCGTGGGCCTGCAGTTCCATTGCAATGAGAGCGATAACAATGCGGTGAATTTTTTAAGTAGAAGGGTTACATCTGCTATCGCTGCTGAGCAGATCCAGCACTCTATCCGCTATTTCCAAGGGGACCGCCGGCCGGCCGACAACCGCTTCGATCTATGGCCGGTCAGCACTCCTGACCGTTGGGACTTTAGCGTATCCACCGAAACTCCGCTGGATTACTTCTACCGGGAACCGATCGGCGGCGGTCCGTGGGCGTACCTGCCGCTGAGCTACACCACAGCCCCTCCGCGTTTCTACCCGAACGACCTGCCGAATCTGGTGGGAAGTATCTGCAACGACCGGCCTAGCTATAACCTGGATCAATTGGCCAACATGGACGTGGATGGATTGATGGAGGACCTGGAGGACGACCTGGTTGCGGCTAAACTGGCCTACGGAAACGTGCGCTTCATTCATGAACAACTCGTAGATGGGGGTAACCATGATGAGGTGGTGCAGGAGATCAGCAGCACTTGGCCCAATGAGGCTTGGCAACTGCGACAATACCTGATGGATATCAGCCCCTTCCTTAGCACCGAAAGCCTGAAGGAGGCCGTGAACAAACCCTACTTCCCCATGGCCATGAAGGCCGAAGTGTGCATCGCCAACCCCGATGCCACCAAGAAAGAGGGCTTTGTGAAATGGCTGGAACTCTATGCCAACGAACCGATGCCAGGCTACCTGATCGACCTGATCATTGCCAGTTGGGAGAGCCGCACCTTCCGAACGGAAATGGAGCTGGAACTGGCCGACCATCACGCCACCATGTGCCAGATGGCCAACGAACTTCTATACGTGGAGCACCAGCAACCACAGCCTTCAGCCGTGGTATTGCGCAGCACGTGGCAACAAGTGCGCAGCACCGCAGGCCGCTACGCCGAAGCCTTGCTGCTGATGGGCCAAGGCAACTATAACGAAGCCCACACGGTGGTGAGCGCCATACCCGAGGAGCATGACCTGAAGAGCCCTGAGCAGTTGGAGCGT
>JBGTAJ010000090.1:0-13260 GCA_041749915.1 Flavobacteriales bacterium | reverse complement strand
ACGGTGCGGTTCTTCTGGTGGCGCACTTCGGCATCCTCCAGGATCGCGTCGAACAGGCGGGCATCGGTGATGGTGCCCACGGGCTTGCCGTGCTCCATCACGGGCAGCTGGTCGATGTTGTGCTTGCGCATCTTGTCGATGGCCATCAGCACCGGCTCATCGGCCTCCACACTGAGCAGTTGCAGGTCCTTGCCTTTCAGCAGGTCGCCCGCCGTAGGCTTCTCCTCGACCAGGAAGCCGCGTTCGCGCATCCAGTCGTCGTTGAACATCTTGCCCACGTAGCGCGTGCCGTGGTCGTGGAAGATCACCACCACCACTTCACCCTTCTTGAAGTTGTCCTTCAGCTGCAGCAGGCCGGCCATGGCGCTGCCCGCACTGTTGCCCACGAAGATGGCCTCCTCCTTCACGATGCGGCGCGTCATGATGGCGGCATCGCGGTCGGTGACCTTTTCGAAATGGTCGATGAGGTCCATGTCCACGTTGGCCGGCACGAAGTCCTCGCCGATGCCTTCGGTGATGTAGGGGTAGATCTCGTTCTTGTCGAAGATCCCGGTCTCCTTCAGCTTCTTGAAGACCGAGCCGTAGGTGTCGATGCCCCAGATCTTCAAGTTCGGGTTCTTTTCCTTCAGGTACCTGCCTGTGCCGGTGATGGTGCCGCCGGTGCCCACGCCCACCACCAGGTGGTCCACTTTGCCGCCGGTCTGTTCCCAGATCTCGGGGCCGGTGCTTTCGTAGTGCGCCTGCGAGTTGCTCAGGTTGTCGTACTGGTTCGGCTTCCAGCTGTTGGGCACTTCGCGCTCCAATCGGCTTGATACGCTGTAGTAACTGCGCGGATCATCGGGTTCCACGTTGGTGGGACACACGATCACCTCCGCGCCGAAAGCGCGCAGGATGTCGACCTTCTCACGGCTCTGCTTGTCCGTGGTGGTGAAGATGCACTTATAGCCCTTGATGATGGCGCCGATGGCCAGGCCCATGCCCGTGTTGCCGCTGGTGCCTTCGATGATGGTGCCACCTGGTTTCAGGCGACCGTCCTTCTCCGCATCCTCGATCATCTTGATCGCCATGCGGTCCTTGATGCTGTTGCCGGGGTTGAAGGTCTCGACCTTGGCAAGGACCGTGGCCTCCACGTCCTTCACCAGACGGTTCAACTTCACCATGGGCGTGTTGCCGATGGTGCTCAGGATGTTCTCGTGGATCTTCATGACGATCGCAAAGGTACCCGTGCAGGTCAGAGGTTCGTCGAAGCTCTGGCCTACGCAAACCGGATCGCCCTGGCCGGTGCGATCCGGGTGACGAGCATGCTGGGCAGGATCAGCGCCGCGATGCAGATGACGAGAGTGCCGAGGTTGAGCAGCACGATGGGCCACCACGCCAGGTCCACCGCCACCACATCCACGTAGTAGGTCTCCACGGGCAGCGTCACCAGGCCGAACTGCTGCTGGACCAAGGCCAGTGAGATCCCCAGCAGATCGCCGAGCACTATGCCCGCCCCCAGGATGTAGGCGCCGTCGATCAGGAAGATCCGGCGGATGGCGCCGTTGCTGCAGCCCAGTGCCTTGAGCACACCGATCATGGTGGTTCGCTCCAGGATGATGATGAGCAGGGCCGAGGTCATGTTGATGATGGCCACGATGATCATCAGCAGGATCACCACCACCACGTTCTTGTCCAACAGTTCCAGCCAGGCGAAGATCTCCGGAAAACGGTCACGCACGCTCAGGCTGCGCAGGTTCAAGGGCAGGTGGTCGCGGTACACGATGTCGTCCATGAGCATCAGGTCCTCGAAACGGTCGATGGTCACTTCGAAACCACCGCAGTACTTGGTATGGCTTCCCCCGCTTCCCCCGCGTTCAATGGACACAGGGCCCGACAGGAACAGACCGCCGCTGCTCGCTTCATCCTTGGGCATGGTGATGCGCACCCAGGCCGTGTCAGGGATGGTCTTGTCGTGGTCCGACACGATCAGTGTAATGGTCGTATCGCCCCTCAGTTCCACGCGGTGCGGCCCTTTGCCCTCCAGGTCGGTCCCCGGCCAGGTGTAGGTGTAGTAGTGGTCACCACCATAGGCCATGCCTTCGATCGTGATGGCGGAGGATCGCATGCTGTCGCTGACCATGATCTCCGCCTTCAATCCCCACTGGGCAAAGCGTTGGATGTGCTGGATATCCGTGTACACCAGCGAATGGTCCATCTGTTCAAGACCCGTTTCATACAGGCCGCAGACCCGGAACTTGCGCGGCCGGATGTCGTCCTTGCCGCGGATGAGATAGACGGTGACAGTGTCGTTCACCTTGATCACCAGGCGCGCCGCCATCCAGCGGGAGAGCAGCATGTCGATCGGACGGGTGGGATCTTCGATCGAAGGGAGTACACCCTCCACCAGATGCTTGCGCAGGAAGGTCCAGTCGTGGTCGGATCCAACGCCTTTGACCACTACGCCTTGAATGTCCTGCTCCGTTTCGATGATGCCCGGTTTGGTGGCATGGATCTGGATGTGCGAGATGCCGGGTACGGTGTCCAGCGAGGGATAGAAGGGCTGGTCGATCGGTACGCGGGGCGTTTCCTTGGGGTCGGTCTGCTGCATGGCCCCGATCTGCAGGTGCCCCCCGGCGCCGGTTACCTTCGCCCGCACCTCCCGTTGAAATCCCTGGGTGATCCCCAGGGTCAGGATCATGACCGCCATACCCACCACGATGCCACCCACAGCGATGCCCACGATCGGACGAGAAAGCCGGTCCCTGCGGTCCTTGTCGAACAGGATGCGGCGGGCGATGAAGTGTGCGAAGCTCACGGATGGCGCTGCATTGCAGCAGGTGGCGAAGATAACGAGCGCCCTTGCGCTGCTGGTGGCCGTAAGCGGCTGTGATGCCCAGGAGCCGGTGGCCACGGCACCCCCGGTGCAAATGCTGCAAGTGGGTGCCGAACGCACGGCCAGCTACCTGCCCCTGCTCGCCGGAAAGCGCGTGGGCGTGGTCACCAACCAGACAGGGCTCATCGGCTCGCGCCATTTGGTGGATTCCCTGCTGGCCTCGGGCATCCAAGTGGTGAAGGTCTTTGCACCGGAGCATGGGTTCCGCGGGGAGGCCGATGCCGGTGAACACGTGAAGGACCAACGCGATGTCAGGACGGGACTGCCTTTGATATCGCTTTACGGCTCGAACAAGAAACCCACACCCGCCCAGCTGGCCGATGTGGATGTGCTGGTGTTCGACATACAGGACGTGGGGGTGCGCTTCTACACTTACATCGGAACGCTGCACTACGTGATGGAAGCGGCCGCCGAACTGAAGAGACCGGTGATCGTGCTGGACCGTCCGAACCCGAACGGCAATTACGTGGACGGACCGGTGCTGGACATGGCGCACCGCTCGTTCGTGGGCATGCATCCCGTTCCGCTTGTGCATGGCATGACCGTGGGCGAGTTCGCCCGCATGATCAATGGCGAAGGCTGGCTCAAGGGAGGCCTCACCTGCGAGCTGACCGTGGTGCCCTGCGAGGGCTATGATCACAGTATGATCTATGACCTGCCTGTGCGTCCTTCACCCAACCTGCCCAACGCTGGTGCCGTTCACATGTACCCTTCGCTGGGCCTGTTCGAAGGCACCATCGTCAGTGTGGGGCGTGGAACCGAACAGCCTTTTCAGTGCATTGGTCATCCGGGTTCACGGGTGGGGGACTTTCGGTTTACGCCGGTGTCCATGGCTGGGGCCAAGGATCCACCGCACAGAGGGGTGGAGTGCATCGGCATCGACCTTCGGGAATATGGCGCGCTGCACGCACGACATGATCGTTCCGTTCGACTGCATTGGCTCATCGCCTTCTATCGCGAAGCACCGGACCGGAAGAACTTCTTTCTGGCAAACGGCTTCTTCGACAAGCTCGCCGGTGGTCCGGACCTTCGGCAACGCATCATCGCCGGAGAGGATGAGGACAGCATCCATGCCTCGTGGAATAAAGGGCTGATGGAGTTCCATCTGATCCGCAGGAAATACCTGCTGTACGAGGACTTCGTACCGTGATGAAGACCGGTCCATGGACAGGCTCGGGTCTGCTCCCACAGCCGGAATGAAGAACGCCCCGGGCCGACAGGCCCGGGGCGTTCCCCTTTCGTTCAGTATGTCCTTACGGCTGGATCACCAGTCGTTCGGTCCAGGTCTGCTTTCCGGCGGTGATGTTCACCAGGTACATGCCGGCTCCCAGGTCACCATGGAGGTCGATCGTGCTGCGCAGCACACCGTCCTGTGCAGGGATCACACGTGCGCTCACGCGTTTGCCGGTGAGGTCGTACAGGTCGACGCTGACCGTCACCACCTCTTCGCCCAGGCCCTGCAGGTTCAAGGTAACTTGATCACCACGGTTGGGGTTCGGGAACAGGCTCATGGATACTTCGGAAGATGTGGTGGCCATGTTCTGGTTGCCACTGTTCGCAGGTGTGTTGTCAATGGTCAGCAGGCAGATGTCACCCCATGGGTCGCTGCTCGTGCACCACGTGGCACCACCGTCCTTGCTGATCCGCACGTCCACGTCGTAGGTCTTGCCATCGACGAGCGGTAGCGTGGTCCAGTTCAGTTGCACAAAATAGGTGGTGCTCGTGCGGATCACCTCGAAGCCCTCGGCAGGCAGACGGAAGCGGAATTGGTAGAGGTTGGCTCCAGCGACCGGACGAGCATGTACCAGGTTGCCAGTACCCCACTGACGAGTGCCACCGCAAACAAAGTTGTTGTCCGATGGGATGTCCATCAGCTTGGTGAGCGGGCAAGCGGCCAGCACCGGGTTGATGATGAGGCGGCAGGCCGGACCGAACTCGCTGTTCACGCCGTTCACGCGGCTGCGGATGCGCACGTTCATCAGCGTGTTGGCTGGCACATGGCTGGCGATCGTCCAGTTGTTCAACTTCATGTGGCAGGCACGGGTCGCACTTGCTGGCCCAAAGCCGTCGCTCACATTGTGGCTGCGGAAGCGACGGAAGCTGTAGCTGCCGTTCGGATCGAAGATCCAGAATTCGTAGCCACTATTGTTGTCCTGCACATTATTCGCCCCGTTCGGCACCCACTCAGCGCTCACGGCCACATTCGGAGAGGCGACCACATACTGGCCATTGCTCCAGTCCAGTTTGTCACAGCTTGTGTAGACCAACTTGTCCGTGCCGAGCGGCAGGCAGAATCCCTGGCCACCACTGATCGCGCTGGAGGAACCCGTATTGAAGTTGTTCCGGTTGTCGATGATGCGTGCGTTGGTGTTGGCCTCGCGCAGGATGTAGCCACCCGTGGTCATTCCATCTCCTGCCGCGTCGAACACCGTCAGGGTGAAGCAACCATCAGGAAGGCAGGTCTGGTCGTTCAGCACGGCGTTCGGCGGGAACCAGCCACCGCCGCTCTGCACCAGGATGTTCGAGCCTTGACTGCGCAATTCCCAGGAGGTCTCGAAACTGTTCAGGTCGGTGCCGAACTCCAAGGTGAGGTCCGTGGTGCACTGCTGACCCACACAGGTGCAGGCATTGCTTATCGTGCCCAAGACGAAGTTCGGTCCTGCATCGCAGGCGCCGCCTATCAGGCCGCTGAAGGTGGGGCAGGTATCATCGCTGTTGGCCACGTAGCCGATGGGTTGCGCACAGGCCAGCTGGCTCGTGCCCGGATCACCGTGACCATCACCATCCTGATCGGCATACCACAGGGTGGCTGCGTTCTCCGTCACGGTCACCGTGGCCGATGCGTTCGGGCAGGGGCCGTTGCCGGTCACCGTGTAGGTGTAGGTACCAGCGTCCATCGTTGCCGGGTCGTAGAGGTTGTTCACCACAGCGCTCGGTCCGCTCCACGCGCCACCATTATCGGGCGTTCCACCCAATTGTGCGAGCAGGGAGGTGGGAGCGTCCACAGAGCACACGGTAAGGCTTCCATCGGTGCCGGCATCGGCTGGTGCGATCACATCGAAGGTGGCCGGCACCCGGATGCTCTCGCAGGCATTGAAGCCGCAGGTGGCGTGGAAGGTGCTGGAACTGGGCGCTGCGTTGCTCACCACGGCCTGGCCGATCGGGTCGAACAGATCTCCGCTGAATACGAGTGTTCCGCTGGTCGGAGCGTCATACCAACGCACGGTCGAGGGCACGGTGTAATCCACTTCGATCAAGGCGCTGCCGATGGTGGCATCCGGGTTCGTCCAGAACTGGTCCGAGGTCTGACGGGTGCGCAGGTTGATGCTGCCGCCAGCGGTGGGGAAGCCCATCAGGTTGACCACCGGGTCGGGGCTGACGGTGCCTGGACCAGTAGCCGTGGTGAGTTGGGTCTCAGCCAGCGTGTAGGCGCCTGACAGGGCTACGCGAATGTTCTGACGCTGTGCATTGCCGATGATATTGCCACTGGCCACCACATTGAAGAGCTTCAAGCGTGCGGCGGTCACCACCGCACCTGCAGGCAGGGCTGGCATGACCAGCGTGGCCCGGGTGGTGATCGCGGTGCCTTCACTGATGAAATTGCCACCCGGGAACGGGGTGCTGCTTGTCTGTGGCACGCCTGGGCATGAAGCTGACAGCCCTTGGCCACCCGGAACGGTATTGTCCTGGCAAATGGCATAGGTGCCCGTGTTCACCACCACATTTCCAGGGGCGATGTTCACGTCGATCGCCACGTCACTGGTGGATGCAGCGCAGGAGCCACTGCTTACTGTCCAACGCAGCGTGTAGCTGCCCGCTCCGCCCGCAGGAGTGAAGGTCGCGTTCGCTCCACCGGCGTCGCTGAACTGGGCAAGCGAGGTGGAAGGTCCGGAGGTCACGCTCCATGCGCCGGCCCCCACTAAGGGAATGTTCGCTGCCAGCAAGGCGCCCTCGTTGCTGCAGATGGTCTGAGGGCTGCCGGCGTTCGCGGTGCTTGGCAGATCGTTCACCGTGACCGTGACCTCGTCGAAGCCTGCTGCACAGGGGGCATTGCTCACCGTCCAGCGGAAGGTGTAAGGGCTGCCGACCACCGTGAGGCCGGTGATGGTGGAGGTGGGAGAGCCAGGGTTCGTAATGGTCGCAGCACCGCCGCCCACTTGTGTCCAGCTTCCTGAGCCAGCCGTGGGCGCAGTGGCCGCCATGGTGGCTGTTCCTGGTGTTGCGCATGCGGTGAGGTCCACGCCGGCATTGATGGGACTAGGCGTACCACTGATCTGCACGGTGGTGGAGGCCGTCACGGGGCAACCGTTCACGCCATTGCGCACCGTGACCGTGTAGAGGCCAGCGTCGGTAGTGGTCGCATTCGGAATGGTGGGGTTCTGCAACGCACTGGTGAACCCGTTCGGTCCGCTCCAACTGAACACCGTCCCGATGTTGGTGGTGCTGTTCAATTGAAGGCTGGCACCCTCGCATAAGGGGCCGTTATTGCTGGCGCCAGCTGTGGGGGTGGGCGCCACGCAGCAGCTCAGGTCAGCGATGTAGCCTACGCCGGTAATGGTATTATCCGACGTAAAATTCACCGTCAGGCATCCCGATGGGTGGGTGCTTGTGAATGGACCTGGGATCGTCGTGCCGCTGAACGTACCCAGCAGGGTTGATGCCGTGGAAGGCCCGTCGTAGACCCGCACGAAGTCAAAGCCTGATTCCGTGTTGAACTGTGTGAACGTCATGGTCAACACTTCACCCGGAGCGGAGGGGCAGTACGTGGTGGTGGTATTGGCGTTGTTGCCGTAGTTCCCCGTTCCTCCTGGGTCATACACGGTCGATCCACACGAACTGGCCTGGGGTGTGGCAGAAACACAGATGTTGAACGATCCGGCAGCACCCAGGGCGCTATTGGTGAAGATCCGCACGCGGTAGTCCGTGTAGGCCGTGGCGTTCGACAGGTTCACTACGGCAGGGCTGTTCGGGACACAGCCCACGAGCGTTCCGCCACAGGCCGTGTATACCTCAACGCCATGGTGCCCTGCAGTTCCTGCATTGATCGCGATCTGGATGGGTGAGGTGTTGAAGCCGGAGTTGAAGGTGTACCACACATCGCTGATCGTGCCGGAACCATCACAACCGGGGGCGGCGATCTCTGTCCCGGCATCGAAGGTGGTGCCAGCGGTGGCCTGCGAAGGGCATTGGGCCGGTGCATTCACGGTCAGTACCGTTGCATTGCTGCACAGGTCGTTCGTCGGTGCGCAGATCTGGTCGCGCGTGAAATTGCCCAGATTCCTATCACAGCTGCTTTGGGTCTCATGGAGGAGGCGAACGTTCACTGTGCTCGTGAGGGCGAATGGTCCGATGTTCTCCACATCGAAGTCCATCAGGCCAGGTACTGTTTGTGGAGGACCGCCATCCACACTGTAGGACAGGGTGGTCGTGGATCCGTCACCTGTGAAGAGAACCTCCACGTCCAAGGAGTAGGAGAGCGTATTGCAATCAGTGACGACCATCACGGAGCCGTCCGGGCTTACACACGCAGGCGTGCATTTCACCTCAAGATCCCAACTGCTCTGCTCGCCGGTCGCACAACTGTTGCTGGGGTCGGCGTCGATCTCCATGAACAGCGATTGTCCGAGCGAGGTGGCCGTAAGCCCGGCCAGGCTGGACACCGTGCTGGTGGCCAACAATGATCCCGAGTTGTCCGTGCCGTCGTAGATCCGGATGATGTCGTTGAGGTCGATCGTCCCGCCGATAAAGGTGAGGGTGACGGTCTCCGGGGATGGCGCCGTATAGGTGAACGTGCGCGTGTCATTGTTGCTGTAGCAGTGAGTGACGTTCAATGTGTTGCCGCAGACAAGGTCCACTGGACATATGCTGTAGCGCGTGGCGCTCATCGAACCACAGTTCGAAAAAGCACTGGACAAGGTGAGGTCCACTGTACCGGTAGCAGGGAATGGACCCACGGTCGTCACACCCACGCTACTAATGGTCAGGTCGATGGGCGTGCCACCGTTCAAGGCATAGCTCAATGTGGCTGTGGCGCCACCTCCCAGGGAGGTCACGTTCGCATCCACGGTGAAGGTCTGGCCCGCACAGTTCTCCACCACAGTGAAGGTCGCCGCAGGTGCAGAGCATGGCGTCCAGGTGTAGGTGAGACCGTTCGTGAAGTTCGTGGCCGGAGCCGTTGAGGTGAACCGACATTTGCTTGCGGCCCCCGTTCCGTCCGAGCTGGTAGCCCAGTTGTTGGAAGTGGTGACCGTTCGATTATTCACGTTCGTAGCGAAGGTGTTGTCCGGTCCGCGAAGACCCACTTCGGGCTGGTCGGTGACCGCCGCATTGAGGCTGGTGATCCCGGAGTAGATGCAGACGATCCTTCCGTTCGACGTGTTCAGCCGGATCTGGAAACTGAAGCGCTCGGAGATGTTCGTGCCGGTGGCGTAGCGCCGCACGTTGCGCCACTGCACCACCACTTCACTGCCTGCAGTGAACCAGCGCACATCGGAGTTGGATGAAAAAGCTCCAGGTGGACTGCGCAGATCTGCACCGAACGCTGATACGGCACGGGCATAGGTGGCCGTGCTGCTCAACGGGGTCAGGTTCGTCGTGGCAGGTGCCGCGCCGAAGGTGATGAAGCCGTTGGACGAAACATACATGGTCGTGTACGCCGTTCCATTGAACGTGAAGGAGGGAATCGTTATCGCCCCGCTCACGTTGTCATCGAAAGTGCCGAACAGACCGTTGTTCCATAGCACTGTTCCCGAACTGGTGTTCAAGGTGAACGTGCCACTGCTTTGGGTGAAGCCGTAGGAGGTGGCCACCTGGGCGTTCACACGCCCGACGAAGGCCAGCAACAGCAGCATGGCAGCAAACAGCACGCGCCCTCCATGGGCTGGTGGACTTGCTGATCCGAAAGGGTTGAGAAGCTTCATGGGTCCGGTTGGTTTGGTTGCTGAACAGAGATTCGACGATTGAAGCCTACTGTCAGTAGGTTGTTTTCTTCCATTCGTCGATCAAATGTAAAATGAGCTTCGGTCCCGTGTCAAGTTTATTCTTCGATGGGATCCCTAAACGCCCTTTCGAGTGGCAATAGATCGTCGATGGATGGAAATTGAAGCAGGCTGTCGGACGGCGATGGAAGCTGGACGCCCTTCGCCCAAGCACCGCTACTCGCTTCGACCGTGGCTCCGCCGATGATGTGCGTGAGCATGGCCCGACCGTTCCCAGGGGTATGTATCCCGGCACGATATCGGCCTTGTTCTTGAGATCCTGCCGAGTTGGTGCTCCAATGAACAACACCAACGGACCTGAGCTACACAGGAACCGTCGGTCAGGGCTTTCCGATCACCGTTGGCCTTGACCAGCAGTGGAGGTTCGGGTTCCGAATGCATTGTTCGGAACGCAGAACGCCCCGGACCATTTGGTCCGGGGCGTTCCCTTGCTTTGGCGTTCAACAGGCTTTGTGCCTGCGACCGTCTTCCTTACGGCTGGATCACCAGACGCTCGGTGTAGGTCTTGTCACCAGCGGTGATGTTCACCAGGTACATGCCTGCGGCGAGTTCGCCGTTCAGGTCAAGCACCGTGTTCACATTGCCACCGGATACGGCGATCGTACGGGCGCTCATGCGCTTGCCGGTCAGATCGAAGATGTCCACGCTCACCGTGTTCACACCCTCTTCGATGGCGCTGATGCTGAAGTTCAGCACATCGCCACGGTTCGGGTTGGGGAACATGCGCAGTTCAGCAGCAGTGCCTTCGCTCACGAAGTTCTGGTTGCCATTGCCGGCAGGCGTGTTGTCGATGGTGAACTGGCACACATTGCCCCATGGGTCGGCGCTGGTGCACCAAGTGAGGCCTCCGTCCTTGCTCACGCGCACATCCACATCGTAGGTCTTGCCGTCCTGCAGGGGCAGCACGGTCCAGTTGAGCTGCACGAAGTAGGTGGTGGCCGTACGGATCACCTCGAAGCCTTCAGCAGGGATGCGGAAGCGGAACTGGTAGCGGTTGGCACCGCTCACCGGGCGGGCGTGCACATAGTTGCCAGCGCCGTACTGGCGGGTGGCACCGCAGCTGAAGAACTGGTTTCCGGGGATGTTCATCAACTGGGTCTGTGGGCAGGCGGCCAGTGCAGGGTTCAGCTCCAGGCGGCAGGCGGGTCCGAAGGCACCGTTCACACCGTTGATGCGTGCACGGACGCGCACGTTCATCAGGGTGTTGGCGGGCACATGGCTGGCTGCCGTCCAGTTGTTCAGTTTCATGTGCGCTGCACGGGTGGCGCTTGCAGGGCCGAAACCGTCGCTCACATTGTGGCTGCGGAAACGACGGAAGCTGTAGCTGCCGTTGGGGTCGAAGATCCAGAACTCGTAACCGCTGTTGTTGTCCTGCACGGCATTGCTGCCGCCCACGATCCACTCGGCGCTCACGGCCGGGTTCGGAGAAGCGACCACATACTGGCCACCGATCCAATCCAGCTTGTCGCAGCTGCTGAAGGACAGCTTGTCGTTGCTCAGTGGCAGGCAGAAGCCCTCTCCACCGCTGATGGCGCTGACGCTGCCCGTGCTGAAGTTGTTGCGGTTGTCGATGATGCGCTCTCCTGTGTTCACGGTGCGCAGGATGTAACCACCGCTGGTCATGCCGTCACCGGCACTGTCCAGCACACGGAGGGTGTAGCAACCGTCAGGCAGGCAGGTGAAGTCGGTGACCACGGCGCTGTTCGGGTAGGCACCGCCACCGCTCTGCACCAGGATACCGGAACCTTGCTGGCGGATCTCCCAAGAGGTCTCCGAACCGTTCGCATCGGTATTGAACTCGATCACGAGGTCCTCGGTGCACACGGCACCAGCACAAGCGCAATTCTCGCCCAGTACATCCAGCACCGTGTTCGGGTCGCCATCATCGCAGGCTGTGCCCACCACGTTCACCGTCACGTTCACGGTCTGTTGCACACTGCCGCAAGCGTTGCTCACGGTCACGGTGTAAGCACCGGTCTCACCGTCGTCCACCAAGGCACTGGCGTTCTCGCTACCGAAGAGGAAGGTACCGTTGCCGCTCCAGCTGTAGCTCAGGGGCAGGCTGCCGGTACCGACCACGTTCAGTTCCAAGGGGTCGGCGCTGCAGGAGATGGTGGTCGGCGTGATCGAAGCGATCGCAACGGGCACACAAGGCTGCAGGGTGTCACCCGTGCTGAACTCCAGGATCTGGCCACCTTCCACGAGCTCGCCCGGGATGGCGTAGTGCGCCTGTACGTTGAACAGGTAACGGCCCTTGCCCAGGATGTCCTGCATGTCGATGATGCCGCTGTGCTCCTCGTCCTGCGTCAGGAACGAGGGGGCACCGGTCAGGAAGCGGGCGCTGTCGGCGTAAGCCACTTGGGTGAGCACGTCCGTGGCGATGTCGTACTTCCACAGCTTGGCGATGTGCACCTGGTTTCCGGGATCTTCCTGGATGTAGATGCCTCCACGCTGATCGACCGTCATGTTGTCCATCATCTTCTGGCCTTCGGTGCCATCGAGCAGCGCCACGATCGTTCCACCCAGCTCAGGCTGGAGGATGTCCGTGAAGCTCGCCTTGTACAGGCGGCTCGGGCCGGTGAAGCTGGCGGTGGTCACGAAGTATAGGTCGTTCGGGTTCGAGGGATCCCAGTGTGCATCCTCCGGACGCAGGAACTCGGTCACTCCGTTGGCCACGCTGGCAGCCTGCAGGGCAGCGCCCGTGGTGTTCTGCACAAAGCCCAGGTCGAACAGGCTGAAGGCCGTGCTCACGCCGGGGAAGTTGGCAGCCGTCTCCAGGGCCAGGCCGCTCACCTTGATGCCGAAGAGCTTGCCGTTCTGCAGGCCAGCCTTCTCGATCTCGGTGCCCGTGCTCTGCTTGGTGCCGATGTACACGTACACCTGACCAGGCGTGGTGTCATCCGTTCCCACCACCACGGTCTTGTCGCCCGTGGCAGGGTTGGCCAGGCTGTTCTCCCAGCTGAACTTGCCCAGGTAAGGCAGTTCGTAAGAGGTGCCAGCGTTGGCGCCTGTGCTGATGTGGGCGAAGGCACGGCCCTCGGCTCCCACTTCCTCACCGCTCATGAAGATGCGCTCGGTGGTGCCCTTGCCGGTACCCGCGTTGTAGAACGCGCTCACAGGAGGCAGGTCACCCGAGCACAGGCGGCCGATGGGGGCCGTGGCTGCCACGAAGGACGAACCGTTCCAGGTCAGCAGCGTGGTGATCAGGTCGCCACCGCTCTGCACGCAGAGGTCGCTCTTGTTGATCACCCACTTGCTCACGAACGAACCGGTGAAGCCGTGTGCACGGGTGGTGCCCAGGGTGGCGCCCAGCTCATGGTTCACCAGCAGGGTGAAGGTGCCGTTGTTGTTGTCATATGCACCCATGCCGTCAGGGATGCCCACCATGTC
>JBGTAJ010000089.1:0-8786 GCA_041749915.1 Flavobacteriales bacterium | reverse complement strand
GTGATGCTGGGCACGGCGCAGGTCGATGGCGAGCAGCTCGCCGCTGATGCCAAGGTCGATGGCCTTCTTGGCCTCCAGCAGGGACGCCCGAGCCTTCCTCAAGGCATCCACATGGCGCGCGTTGGTCACTACGATATCCCCCGGACCATTGCGCAGGGCGTGCACATGCTCCACCAACGCGTCCTTCAGTACATCCAGTCCCTTGCCGCTGCGTGCCGCGATGGACAAGGTCTTTTTGCCGGCCTGTGCACCGGGCACATCGCATTTGTTCAGCACGGGGATCACCACGGGACCTTCGCCGATCTTCTTCCGCAGCATGTTGGCTTCGGTCTGCAGCGCCCCTTCGGCCACCACGCTGGCGTCGCCCAGGAGCAGAACCACGCTGGCCTCCGCTGCTTTCTTGTAGCTCCGTTCGATGCCCAATTTCTCCACCGTATCCGTGGTGCGTCGCAGTCCGGCCGTGTCGATGATGCGGAAGAGGATGCCCCCGATGGTGATGGTCTCCTCCACGGTGTCACGCGTCGTGCCGGGGATGTCGCTCACGATGGCGCGGTCCTCCTGCAGCAGGGCGTTCAGCAGGGTGCTCTTCCCGCTGTTGGGCGCCCCCAGGATGGCGATGGGGATGCCCTGCTTGATGGCGTTGCCGTAGCGGAAGCTGTCGATCAGCTCGGTGCTCAGGTCCACCAGCCGGTCCAGCAGGGCCACCAGTTCGATGCGCTGGGCGAACTGCACGTCCTCCTCACCGAAATCAAGCTCCAGTTCGATCAGTGCCGCGAAGTCGATCAATTGCTGCCGCAGTTCCTCGATGCGTGACCCGAAGCCACCGCGCAGCTGCTGCAACGCCAGCCTGTGCTGGGCAGCGCTCTGGCTGGCGATGAGGTCGGCCACCGCTTCGGCCTGGCTCAGGTCCATCTTCCGGTTGAGGAAGGCCCGCTGGGTGAACTCGCCCGGCAGCGCCACGCGTGCACCGGCATCCAGCATGGCCTGCAACACCCGCTGCTGGATGTAGGCCGAGCCATGCACGCTGACCTCCACCACATCCTCGCCGGTGTAGGACGCCGGACCCTTGAAGAAGGTGATCACTGCCTCGTCCACCTGACCGTCCAGGTCGATCACCGGCACGAAGTAGGCTTTGCGGGGCAGTGGCTCCAGCGGAAGGGTGGGGGCGAGGCGTTCCACCACGCCATAGGCCTTGGTACCGCTGAGGCGCAGCAGGGCGATGGCCCCCGCACCCGGCGGTGTGGAGATGGCGGCGATGGTATCGGGCTCGTACATGGTCGGGAGGCGTGCAAAGATCCGGATCTTTGTACCGCGTCCGACATCCCACCGCACATGCCCAGCCAAGCCAAACTCGAGTACGACAAGTTGCCCTATCCCACGGTGATCGTGGTGGGTGGTGGATTCGCTGGACTGGAAGTGGTGCAGGGCCTGGCCAACAAGCCCTTCAAGGTGCTGCTGCTCGACAAGCAGAACCACCACTGTTTCCAACCGCTACTTTACCAGGTGGCCACCGCGAGCCTGGGGGCGGACAGCATCGCGCATCCGTTCCGGCGCACCGTGGGGCCCATTCCCAACGTGGCCTTCCGCATGGCCGAGGTGCGCTCCGTGCACCCGGAACGCAAGGTGGTGGAGACCTCCATCGGGGACTTCCGATACGACCATCTGGTGATGGCACTTGGGAGCACCACCAACTTCTTCGGCAATACGGCCATGGAGCACCATGCCATGCAGCTGAAGAGCATCTGCCAGGCGCTGGACATCCGCAGCGATTTCCTGCAGGAGTTCGAAGCGGCGATCACCCTGAACGACGAAAGCGCCGTGCGCCGCTGCCTCAACTTCGTCATCGTGGGGGCGGGACCCACCGGCGTGGAGCTTGCGGGTGCGCTGGCCGAGATCAAGCGCAGCGTCCTGCGGCAGGAATACCGCGAGATGGAGAGCGAGCTGATGCGCATCGTGCTGATCGACAGCAACGACCGGGTGCTCAAGAACTTCAGCGAAAAGGCCAGCGCGAACGCCCAACGGTACCTCGCGGAACTGGGGGTGGAAGTGCTCTTGGATGTGCGTGTCCTCGGGGGGGATGATGACCATATCGACCTCAGCGATGGCAGCCAGATGGAGACCAATACGGTGATCTGGGCCGCCGGGGTCAAGGGGGTGACGATCCCTGGCCTGGGGGCGGCACTGAACGAACGGGCAAGCCGCTACGCAGTGGACCGCACGAATGCAGTGGTCGGTTTCCCGGAGGTCCACATCATCGGCGACTGTGCGCTGATGACCGATGACCCCGAATGGCCGCGCGGACATCCGCAGGTGGCCACCGTGGCCATCCAGCAGGGACGCACCCTGGTAAAGAACCTCATCCGCTCCGCGCTGGGTGAAGCGTCGGAGCCGTTCACCTACCGGAACAAGGGCAGCATGGCCGTCATCGGGCGCCGGCGGGCGGTGGTGGACATCGGCAACACCAGCTTTGGCGGCACCTTCGCCTGGCTGCTGTGGATGTTCGTGCACGTGATCCAGCTCGTGAGCTTCCGCAACCGCATCATGGTGCTGGTGAACTGGGCCTGGAAGTACCTCAGCTGGAAGAACACCATCCGCCTGATCATCAGGCCCTACGTGCGGAAAACTTCCTTGGCGTCCGCCGAAGTGGTCTGATCGGCCGTTCGTCAAGGACGGTCATCACCGGTCCGGACACGGTCTACCTTCGCACGCTTTTCGCGCCAACGTCCATGGACCGCCGCCTGCTCATCCTTTTCGTCACCATCTTCATCGACCTGATGGGCTTCGGCATCTTCGTGCCGGTGGTTCCCATCTATGCGCGGGAGCTGAATGCCAGTGAGTCGCTGGTGGGGGATACCGGCGCGCTGTTCTCGCTGATGATGTTCATCTTCACACCGTTCTGGGGAACGCTCAGCGACCGCTTTGGCCGCCGGCCGGTGATCTTGATCGCGCTGGGGATCTCGGCCGTGAGCTATGTGATGTTCGCTCAGGCCACCACGCTCATGGTGCTCATCATCAGCCGAATGCTCACAGGGGTGGGTTCCGGCAACATCACGGCGGCGCAGGCCTACATCACGGATATCACCCCACCGGAAGGCCGTGCCAAGGCGCTCGGGCTCATCGGCGCCGCGTTCGGGCTGGGCTTCATCTTCGGCCCCCCGCTGGGCAGCTTCGTGTTCGACCGGCTGGGTGTGGAGTGGGTGGGCTATGTGGCCGCCATCATGTGCGTGTTGAACATGGTGGCCGTCTGGGCCTTCCTTCCGGAGTCGCTCAAGGAGAAGATGCACGGGCGCAAGATCCGGATCAAGCCCATCACCAGCGCCATCAAAGCCTTGCGGGAGCCCCGCTTCCGCGACCTGTTCATCATCAGCTTCATCTACATCACCGCCTTCAGCATGATGCAGATGACCATTGCCATGTATTGGTACGATGATTTTGCTCTCAATAAGACGCAGATCGGCAACATGTTCGCGATCGTGGGATTGGGCTCGGCCATCGTGCAGGGCACCATGGTGGGTTGGCTGCAGCGCACCTTCGGCGAGAAGAACCTGATGATCTACGGTGCGCTGATGATCGCCCTCGGGCTGGGCATGATCGGCTTCATCCCCGTGGAGCACTTCCTCCCGCTGAGCATCGTGTCCATCGCCCTGCTTTCCCTGGGCAACGGAAGCCTGAGCCCCACACTCCTGTCCCAACTGAGCCGCAATGCCGAGCAGCAGGAGCAGGGCGAGGTGCTGGGCATGAACCAGAGCTTCGGGTCCCTGGCCCGCATCGTAGGCCCTGCGCTGGGTGGGCGTTTGTACGAGTACGACCATTCCCTGCCCTACATCGTTTCCGGCGTCATCATGCTGGGAGGGTTGTACTACGTGAACGGCTATCTGAAAGCCGTGGCGAAGGCCCGTGCCGTGATCCAGCCGTAGCGGTTACTTTAGCGGCCCGAAAACACCGCAGCAGATCGATCATGAGCGTACTCGTCAACAAGAACAGCAAGGTCCTCGTTCAAGGATTCACCGGTAGCGAAGGCACGTTCCACGCCACCCAGATGATCGAGTACGGCACCAACGTCGTGGGCGGTGTGACCCCCGGCAAAGGCGGTCAGAAGCACTTGGACAAGCCCGTTTTCGAGACCGTGAGCGATGCGGTGAAGACCACCGGCGCCGACGTCAGCATCATCTTCGTTCCGCCAGCTTTCGCCGCGGATGCCATCATGGAGGCCGCCGAGGCCGGCATCAAAGTGATCGTCTGCATCACCGAAGGCATCCCTGTGAAGGACATGGTGGCCGCCCGTGAATACCTGCGCGGCAAGGATTGCCGCCTGATCGGCCCCAACTGCCCCGGCGTCATCACCGCCGACGAATGCAAGGTGGGGATCATGCCCGGCTTCGTGTTCAAGAAAGGCAAGGTGGGCATCGTGTCGAAGTCCGGTACCCTGACCTACGAGGCCGCTGACCAGGTGGTGAAGGCCGGCATGGGCATCACCACGGCCATCGGAATCGGTGGCGACCCCATCATCGGCACTACCACCCTCGAGGCTGTCCAGCTCTTCGCCAACGACCCCGAGACCGAGACCATCGTCATGATCGGTGAGATCGGCGGTGACCTGGAGATCCAGGCCGCCCATTGGATCAAGGCCAACTGCAAGAAACCCGTCATCGGCTTCATCGCCGGTGAGACCGCCCCCGTGGGCCGCACCATGGGCCATGCCGGTGCCATCGTGTCCGGTGCCGATGAAAGTGCAGCCGCCAAGAAGAAGGTGATGCGCGAATGCGGTATCCACGTGGTGGACAGCCCCGCCACCATCGGCGCGAAGGTGAAGGAGGTGTTGGGCTAGATCCTACGCCAAGGGCAGGTCCCTGCCGCGGCAGCAGCGCTCGTCGTGGTAACGGACCACTTCGTCCACGAACCCGTCGCCGATCACCTCGATCAGGTGGCACACCGCATAGCGCTGCGAACGATCCGCGTAGTCGGGCAGCCATGTGGCAAGTTGTTCCTGCATCTCCCGTTCATAAGGGAAGCGCAAGCGGATGGCCTTCAGCCTGATGCGGGAAGGCTTCGGAGTGAGCCGGGCCCGGTAACAAGCCTGCCGGACACAAAGCATCGCATAGAGGGCATCGCAGTTCATGGCCTTGAACCAGCGCTGCACCAAAGGATCTGTTGGAGCATGTTGTCTTCCGGTGACCAACACGCGGTAGCCCCTGTGCGTCTCATAGATGCGGAAGCTCAATGATCGGTCCCGGTGTTTGGTGGCGACTTCGCGGATGCGGTCCAACATCCGTTGTTTGGGGCTGCGCTTGTCGCCACCGAACAGCGATGTCCAGAACCCGGGTCCCGGTGCATGGTCCACATCGATCATGACCAGACCGGCGCAGTTCAGGACCTCGGCGCCGTAACGGTTGCGGGTGACGATGGCCCCCGGCGAAAGCTCACGGACGATCTCCTCCCGGATGGCGACTTCATAGCCTTCCGCTCCTTGTCCATCATTGCGGTCGATGCGGGACTGTACCGCTTGAGCCTGTTCCTGGGCCACCTCCAGGGCGTGCGACCCGGAGATGTCCGAGCCACCGGTGAAGCGGGAGCGCTTCACCTGTCCATCGATGCGGAGGTCGGCCTCCAACGTGGCCCAGTAGCGCGGGATCTTCATGGTGGTGATCGATCAGCGTTCCACGCGCGTCAAGCGGTATTTCAGGTCGCCCATGGTGTACACGTACTGCTCCTCCGTGGCCGACATGGGATGGAGGAGGAGCTCATCGCCCCGGTGCTGGAAATGGTAGGCATCGGAATCCCAGTCATAGTTTCCATCGTGCAGGAAGACGATGTCCCGGTCATGCAGTCCCTCGGTAAGGTCGGTGAGCACGGTGAAATGTGAGTGGTCGAAGGGGCCCAGGATTCGGCCTTCCGGCGTGAAGCGCACCAGGTCCGTATCGCTGTCCATGCGATAGGCCCCCACGAATAAGGCCTCGTTCAGGAGCGCATCGGCCGAGTTCACCCGGCGGAAGCGCTGCACGGCTTTGTTCGGATCATGGCGGAATTCCATCGTATTGGCGTCTATCGAACGCAGGTCGATCATGTCGTAGCCCAGGTACTCTTCCTCCTTGGGCCGATAGGTAAAGGCCTTGTTCGTTTCATCGTACCCCAGGGTGGCCTCCGGTCCGCCTTCATGCGTGGTGATGAAAGTCCATCGCAGGCTGTCTCCTCCAGCGCGCTCCACGGTCATAACGAAGATCTCCTCCATGGTCGATCCGCAGGTGAAGACGGAGCGCTGCTCGAACAGACACTGGCAGTAGGCGGCAGGCATCCATTGCCCGCTCAGTGCTTCCATGAGCTCCAGCGGGGGGACCACCACTGCTGGTTCGGGCAGTTCCGCCGTGGCGACTTCGGGCTCCGTGTTCCCGCTGCCGCAGCCACTATGCACCATGCACGCCATCAGTGCGATACAGGCCAGAACCAAGGGGCGGACAGAATGCATGCCCCAATTAAACGAAAGATGATCACATCCGACCGCAGTGTTACAGCTCCACCGCGCCTGCAGCACTTCCCATAATGGAGGCCCACCGCACCACCCGTTGTTCCCCGCTCAAGCGCAAGCGGTCCTGGAACTGCCAGTTGCCGCGCAGGTATCGCATGGCGTAATACGTGATGACCCCGGTGCGCATGTGCTCCAGTTCAACCAGGCAGAGCCGCTTGGGATCCTCGGGCACAGTGGGGGCGAGGACCCAGGGCCCCGTGGCGGCTTGCATGGTGATGGCCTCCGGGAGGATGTCAGTCCTTCTTCTTGAAGTCCCCGTTCTGCCAGGCCTGCAGGAACTGCGCCCAGGCAACGGGGTTGAAGAGGTTAATGTTCGGCGTACCGCCGCTGTAGTACAGGCGGGTCTGGTCCAGGGCCATCTGGTACTGGAAGCTCTGGTAAGCATCTGGCGGCAGGTTCTCCATGCGCTGCACCATCTCAGCCGGGCTCAGGTTCTTCAGGGCCAACTGGTAGTCGTCATCCGGCAGGCGCAGGTTCAGGAAGGCATCGCGGAACTGCTCCTTCGACGGCCAGGGGTACACCGCGATCTCCCGCAATTGCAACGTGTCGCGACCCATCACGTGGATCATGGAATACTTGCTTTCCTTCAGGTCGGTGGGGATCACGTACTGCGAACGTTCGAAGCCCACCGCACTGAACAGGATGGTATCGCCTTCCTGGGCCACAAAGCTGAAGTAGCCGTACACATCGCTCATGGTGCCCCGGTAGGTGTTGCGCACCAGGATGTTGGTGAAGGGCACCGGCATCAGGCTGTCGGTGACCACCACACCGCTGAACTGCACCAGGTCCGCCTGGCGCTCGGGCTGAGCCACGACAGCAGTGGAGACCAGCAGGACCAGGGATAGGAACAGCAGCAGGTGTCGCATGGGAGTGCAAAGGTAGATCCTACCCTTGCAAGGGTAGGGCCATTGTGCGGTGCACCCCACTACGGTAGCTTTGCTCGCAACCGAACCCTCCACATGCGCTTCACCCTTACGCTCCTTGTTCCCCTGATCGCCGCACCGCTCGCCGCCCAGATCACCATCGGACCGTCCGACATGCCCTCTGCAGGCGACACCATGCGCTACCGCAACACCGATGCCACCGAAGTGTCCGTGGAGGTGACCGGCCCCGACATGCTGTGGGACTACAGCTTCCTGCTGCCCGGCGATGAAGGTGCCGACACGGCCGTCTCCGTCTCTTCCACACCCTTGCTCTACCAGTTCTACTTCAATAACGCGTTGCTTTATCCTGCCTACGATGCCGACCTGGCGCTGCGCGGACCGGCATTCGGTTTCCAGCAGTTGACGGTGAGCAACGTTTTCGAGTACTACAAGCGCGACGCCTCCGGGTATCGCAACGTGGGCTTCGGCGCCAATGTGAACGGGATCCCCACCAGCGTGCGCCGCACCCCGGTGGACCATATCCATCGTTTCCCCTTGGAGTTCGGTGATGAGGACAGTTCCTTCAGCTCCTTCTCGCTGAACGTGCCGACGCTGTTCAGCTTCACACAGGACCAGCTGCGTATCAACACCGTGGACGGATGGGGCACCCTCTACCTTCCCGCGGACACCTTCGAGGTGCTGCGCGTCCGGTCCGTACTGCAGCGCACCGATTCCGTCTACATCGAGCAGTTCGGCCAAGGCCTGAGCTTCCCCGAACCGGAGACCGTGGAGTACAAATGGATCGCCCAGGGCATGGATGTGCCCGTGCTGCAGGTCACGACCATCGCCGGTCAGGTCACCAGTGGACGCTTCTTCTACCAGCCGGAGGACTTTACAACGGGTATCGCGACAGCATCGGCCGGCACCCCGGCCCTGTTCCCGAATCCGGCGAACAACACGGCGTGGCTCTCCCTGCCTGCGGGCATGAGCGGTCGTGCGCTGGTGCTGGATGCCGCAGGGCGGGTGGCTTTGCCGGAACAGGTGGTCGCAGAAAGCGCGACCCTGCGCCTGGACCTTTCGACCCTTGCCCCGGGCAGCTATCTCGTTCAGGTGCTCGGTGATGCGCCTTGGACCGGACGACTGGTGGTGCGTCCCTGATCGGGTAGGGCGGTGGACAGCCAGCGTTTCATGCCGGGCACATCGTCGGTCATGGCAAGTTGAACCACCGGATGGTCCGGCGTGGTCCCGCCTGTGCGTTGTAGCAGAGCCCGCAGTGCGATCCGTCCCATTTCCGCTTCCTGCTCGAACCGGGCGTGGTGGTAGGCTTTTGTGCCGTTCAGGAGGAAGCTGCGCGTGTACTGTCCGGCGGCCCAGAACACGAAGCGCATCCTGCCGGACGC